>DATJYD010000294.1:0-3850 GCA_035499755.1 Fimbriimonadaceae bacterium | reverse complement strand
CGGACAAATGCGAAGAGGCTTCGACCGATTCGAAACGCCGCGTCATGACGTCCCCAACCTTCACGCCGCTCAGGGTGGCGTGCATCCGGACGTGCTGGAGCTCGGCATCCGCCCCGATCCACACAAAAAAGGCGATGAAGACCAGGAACGGGTTGAAGAGCAAGAGCAACCCTATGGCGCCGAAGACAAACGCGCACAGGTGTCCCACGCTTACCGCGATCTCGGTCGCCCGAACCCGGTCCATGTGGAACGCGAGCAAGGCACGGAAGACCCGGCCCCCATCCATCGGGAACGCCGGGATCAGATTGAAGACGGCGAGGAGGACGTTGACCCAAACGAGCTGAGCCATCAAATCTCCGCCGGTGAGCGCTCCTCGGAGCACTTCACGCGGCCCGGCCGCGATGCAGATTCCTAAAAACAGCGAAGCCGCGAGCACCACGTTCACGAGGGGGCCCGCGAACGCAACGACAAGCTCCTGCCGCGGGTCTTCGGGGATTCTCCGTAGCCTGGCCAGACCGCCTATCGGCAACAGCGTGATGTCCTGGGTTTCGATGCCGTAGCGGCGCGCGGCCAAGGCGTGGCCCAGTTCATGGAGCACGACGATGACGAACACAAGCGCGATCAATGCGATCGAGTCGGCGGTGGCCGCCGGGTTGGCGTGCGACGCATACTCCATGATCGCGACCCACGCGACCAAAATGAGAAACGTGGCGTGGATATACAAGGGTATTCCGGCGATGCGCCCAATCCTGAATGACCACTTCATCCTAAATAGTTAGATTGCTCTTCGGGGCCCGAAGGTGCAAGAATCGGGCTGAGGAAATCGAGGAAAGGAAAGACCGATGGACGAGCCGACTTCGAACCTGACTCCCGAACCTGCCCCAAGGCAGGAAGCCGGACAAGATGCCGGGCCGCCGGCTTCACCGGGCCAGCGCGGCCTCTTCCTGCTCTACGGCGTGATGCTTGGCGCCGCGGTTGTCCTCCTCACTTTGCACTTCGCCCAACCGGCTGGCCCGCCGCTCGCCGCGCGCACCCCCGCCCCGGGAGGAACTTCTTCGCCCGTGTCCAGCAGCCCGAAGTCCATTTCTCCGCCATTTCAGACTCCAGGCCAACAGCCTTCGAACCCCGCGGGAACGCCAACGTCACCGGTTCCTAGCGGTCCCGGCCCAGCCGCCTCGGGCCCCGAACCACCGAAGGGAAAGCCCGGCGTTAGCGACCAACCCTTCAACCCCTTCGAGGGAAGTGTCTCCAACTCCATGCCTGCGAAGCAGATCACCGGGCATATCGAGCCGGGCCCCGGGGTCCAGATCAACCCCAATCCAGGCGGCGGCCCCGATGGCTCGCCGGTCCCGCCTGATCAAACTCCGCCGAAAACCATGCTCGTGACGATGCGCCTGAATGTCACCGACCCGGATCAGGCGCTCAAATCTCTGCAGCAGATCGCGTCGAAGGAGGACGGGGCGGCCATCCAGTTCGACGAAACTGCCAAGAACCCCGACCCCGAAGGCGCAATTCTCTTCGTGCCTTCGGCGAAGGAGCAGGATACGGAAAAGCTCGTGGGCGCGATCGGCGACCTAGTCGTTAGCGACACCTGGACCGGCTCGAGCGCCGACCGGATGGACCGAATCGAGTCCGACGCGACGAACCGGATCAACGAGCTTCACATCAAGCGGCAGGAGTTGCTGGTGAAGTACTTCGACGACGCGCCCCAAATCAGGCACATCGACGAGGATAGCGACCGCATCACGAAGTGCCTCGCGAGCCTGCGCGCCCAAAAGCCGGGTGCGAAGACCGCCGTGATCAAGATCAAGTTTATCGACTGATCGCGGCCCCGCCCTCGTGACATAAGGCCCATCGACCATACTCCTTAGCGTGGAGATGTTCCCGGGGGTTTTCGTTTGAGAGCGGTCGTAACCGGCGGAGCCGGCTTCCTTGGCTCACATCTCGTCGACAAGCTCGTAGGCAAAGGCTGGGACGTCGTCGCGATCGACAATCTGATCACCGGATCCTGGGAGAACTTGGCTCATCTTGGCGATCGGATCCAGCGGATCGAGCAGGACGTCAGCACGAAGCTCAACATCGACGGCCCGGTGGATTTCGTTTTCCACTTCGCCTCGCCGGCTTCTCCCGTCGATTTCACGAAGATCCCGATCAAGGTTCTGAAGGCCGGCTCGCTGGGCACTCATCACTGCCTTGGCCTCGCGATGGCGAAAGGCGCGAAGTTCATGATGGCCTCGACGAGCGAAGTCTACGGCGACCCCGCGATCTCGCCTCAGCCGGAAACCTACTGGGGCAACGTCAACCCGATCGGTCCGCGTGGCGTCTACGACGAAGCGAAACGCTTCAGCGAAGCGATGACGATGGCCTACCATAACCAGCACGGCGTCGATACGCGCATCGTCCGCTTCTTCAACACCTACGGCCCCCGAATGAGGCTCGACGACGGCCGAGTGGTTCCGAACTTCGTGAAGCAAGCGATTCTCGGCGAACCCCTCACCGTTTACGGAGACGGCCGACAAACCCGCTCGTTCGGATTCTATGAAGACATCGTCGAAGGCGTCTGGCGGCTGGCCACGGTAGAAGAGCCCGGACCCGGTCTCGCCCCGCTCTGCTTCCCCGTGAACATCGGGACCGAGCAGGAGCGAACGGTCATCGAGTTTGCGGAAGCCGTCCTCAAGGCAACCGGGTCTTGTTCGAGGATCGTGCATCTGGACGCGGCGGTGGACGACCCGCGCCAGCGCCGTCCGGATCTCACCCGTGCCCGCGCGCTCCTCAAGTGGGAGGCCAAGACCTCGCTCGAAGAGGGTCTCGCAAAGACGGTCGAGTTCTTCCGCGCGAAGCTCCGCTAGGGTCGTCTTCGATGATGGGAGGCAACGGGTCGCCACTCGACCGAAGGTCAAAGCCCTCGGGCTCCGTCCGAGCGCGGGCCGCGATCGCACCCCTGCGGCAACCTACTCCAGGAACTGAGGTGCAGGATTCGGATCGACGCCGCGCAGCATCATGCCTTGTCCTCGCGACTTGTGCTGCTCGTCGAGCGGCCTGTCCTCCGGATCCCGGAACTGCACGAGCAGCGTCGTCCGAGCCTCATCCGAAGTGTTGACACCGGAGCCGTGGATGGTCAGATAGTTGAAGAAGAGCACGTCTCCG
The DNA here is from genome assembly GCA_035499755.1 of Fimbriimonadaceae bacterium. Classification (GTDB taxonomy): domain Bacteria; phylum Armatimonadota; class Fimbriimonadia; order Fimbriimonadales; family Fimbriimonadaceae; genus JAEVZK01. The sequence continues at coordinate 703 of DATJYD010000294.1, read as the reverse complement.
GCTTCCGCCTCGCAGATCGTCGCAGCCTCCAGCGGATACTTGTCCAGGGGCAAATGGTAGGAGCCTTCGTGGGGCAGCGGGCCGTACTTGTGCGACCCCGGAACGACACGCAGGCAACCCTTCTCGACCGGCGCATCGTCGAAGTGGAAGATCGCCGCCGTCATCGTGTGCCGCTCGTGTGGGAAGTACGGATAGTCCTGGTGCATCGGGAACGGCGAGCCCTTCTCCGGCGGCTTGATGAACATCTTGTCGTGGTGGAGCTGAACGTTAGGGCCGATGAGATCGGCGGCCGCCTCCGTAAACCTGGGATCGAGCAGCAGGGCGGCGAGAGCCGCGGAATAGAACTGAACGTTGTGGCAGTGGTGGATCACCGTCTTTTCCGCCACCATCGCGCGCGCGCCCGCCCAGGTCGCGTCGGTGTTGTGGGAACGGCCCAGCCGTTGCGTCAAGCCATGGCATTCGGCTCTCAGGGCCGCCGCTTCCGGTTTCGTCAGAAGGCCTTTGACGAGAAGGTAGCCGTTATCGGAGTAGGAACTGATCTGGTTGGGCGACAGATTCATCCTTCCATTGTAGGCCCAAAGTCGCGATGCGGCGCCGAAACCGAAAACAACTTTGAACGTTCCACTCGTTGAGGGAAACGAATTCGATATGAGGTGTTCGATCGGTTGGATGGCCGCGGGCGGCGCGGCAATGATCGGTGTGA
>DATJYD010000293.1:0-2486 GCA_035499755.1 Fimbriimonadaceae bacterium | reverse complement strand
GTGGCCCGTCGGGCTGGCATGGAGGAATATCCCGAATCCTGTGATGGCGAGCCATGTCAGAAAGAAGATCAACTGACCCGATAGCTGCTTTCGATTTTGGGCGGGTTCGAAGAGCGTCAAATCATTGCCTCAATTGGAATCACGCACTCGGGCTGCAAAAGGTTTCCAACAACTCGCGCCACGCTGAAGACGCCGTTGCCCGGCTCGTTCAATGCTACCAGCGCTGAGGCGGGAATCGGGTCGAGCCGGATCGGACGTCCTTCCCTCACATCGGAGACTTGATCGTCGGAAAGATCGATTCTCGGCATGGGATCGAGAGCATTGCCCAACGGCATCACGCGATCGGGCGAAACGGCGTCGAGCGGAGTCGCCTGCTCCAGGGAGAACCGGCCGACTCGCGTCCGGTTCAGGTTCGCCAGGTAGGCGCCACTGCCGACGTCCTGTCCCAGGTCGTGGGCGAGAGTCCGGATGTAGGTGCCTCCCGAGCACTCGATTCGAGCCGTGATCCGATCCGGGCCCATCGAGACGACGTCGAAGGCTCCGATGTGCACGTTTCTGGGTTCCCGTTCCACTTCCTGCCCCGCGCGGGCGTAACGATAGAGCGCCTTTCCGCCGACCTTCACCGCGCTGTACATGGGAGGAACCTGACGGATAAGCCCCAGAAAACGGGGCTTGACGCGGTCGACGGCGGCTGCGAGATCGGTGGGAACGGCAGCCTCCGATGTGACTTCGCCCTCGGCATCGAACGTCGTCGTGGATCGCCCAAACACGATCTCGGCGATGTACTCCTTGGGTTCCAGAGGCAGATATTGGAGGAAACGAGTGGCGGGGCCGATTGCGACCACGAGGAGACCGGTGGCGAGGGGGTCGAGGGTGCCGGCGTGTCCGACCCGCCGGGTATGGAATCGATGCCGAATCTCGTTGACGGCGTCGTGGGAAGTGCGCCCGGCGGGCTTGTCGACTAGAAGGACTCCAAGCATCGCCGCATCTCCGGAACCAGTAGGGCGACCGCGTCGTCGGGCCGGCAATCGAAGGTGCAGCCAGCCGCGTTCCGGTGGCCTCCGCCTCCGAAATGACGGGCGACGGCAGCCACGTCGTAGTCGCCCCGGCTGCGAAGCGAGCAGCGCGTGCGGCCCTCTTTGACTTCGCGGAGCAAAGCGGAGATCTGCACGGTCTCGATGAACAGAAGCTCGTTAACGAAGCCCTCGGTATCTTCGTCGCGGGCGCCCGTCGACTCAAATTCGGCGTAGCCGAGAACGGACCAGGCGAGGCGGCCATCGGGAGCGAGTTCCATGTTGCCGAGCGTGCGGCCGAGTAGCCGCGCCGAGGCGAGCGTCTTGCGCTGGAAGATCTCTTCCGCGACGGTGGCGATGTCTCCGCCATGTTCGAGGAGGCCGGCGGAAAGACTGAGGGCCTCGGGTGTGGTGTTGCGGAACCGGAAGCTGCCCGTGTCGGTGACGATTCCGGTGAGGAGACAGGTCGCGATCTCCGGCGTGATGTTCGCGCCGATATGGTTCAGGATCCTCGTCAAGATCACGGCGGTGGCGGGCGCGGCGGTATCGACGATGCGGATGTCGCCGGGGGCCTGATGGGGAACATGGTGATCCACGACGATGACTCGGCCGCATCCGGCGAAGAATGGCTCCGTGCTTCCCAGCCGTTCGAGGGAGTCGAGATCGAGGACGATGCCGAGGTCGAACTTCTCCTGGTTCGGCGCCTGCTTGATACGCGAGATCCCCGGCAGGAACTGGAGGTTTCGCGGCGCGGGGTGATGGCAAATCACTTCGTTACGAATCCCGAGCCCGTCGAGATAGTGGCTCATGGCGAGCGCGCATCCCAATGCGTCGCCGTCGGGGTTGAGGTGAGTGCCGATCAGGACCGAAGACGCAGCTTTGATCTCCTCAAGGAATTGCGCCGCGAGTTCTTCTTGGATCATGGCTCCGATGCGCCGATGCGGCGCAGTCGCTGAGTTTACCGTCCTGTCCGCCACCCCGGTTCCCCGGGGACCGCGCATCCAGGGATGCGCTCACTGCATCTCAGCCGCCAGGACAGTGACTTCCGTGGAATTCGGTGGTTCATCCAGCCTGCTCTTCACACCTCGAACGAAAAGCGGTATATAGTTGCTGTTGCCAGGCCGAGATATCGTAATAGGACCTGGCTCCAACAGGGAAGTGAATCCATGACAAAACTCTACGCGATCATCGTTGCGGCGGCCTTCGGCACCTCTGCTTGCTTCGCCCTCGCCCCCGGGCATCACGACACCAAGCACCACCCCATGGTCCACAAGAACATGGTCGTGCATCACCGCCATCACCACCATCATCCTTCGAAGCACATGATCATGGTGGGGAAACGGCCGGCTAATCACGTCGTCGTGATGAAGCACCATCCGATGGCGAAGCACCACCCGGTGGCGAAGTCCGTGAAAATGGTCAAAGTCCACCCCCACTCCCACTAGTCCCGCTGACGTGCGGTTAGCCTTCGAC
>DATJYD010000292.1:0-5335 GCA_035499755.1 Fimbriimonadaceae bacterium | reverse complement strand
AATGTCGATGTCGAAGGTCTTCTTGACCTTGAACGATTCCACGGCCTGACTGAACGTCAGGTGCGCGAGTTGCGTAAATGCACCGTCTGTACCACCCGTATACGAGCTGCCCTTCCAGGCGCCGCTGATGCTTCCAAGATTGAGAGAACCGGTTTCGGCGGTCTCCGTCCAGTTGACCTCGCCCCATTGCTGAACGCCGCCCTGGATAGTTAGATCGATTCCCGTGATCGGAACGGCGGAAGTGACGGTGTAGATGATCGTCGCCGTTCCCGAACCGAACGTGGTGCTGTCGCCGACGAGGAACGCCGGCGCGGTCGCGGTGAAGTCCACATCGTACATCGCGCCATTCGGTATAAAGTTGAAGGTGAAGGGCCCGGCGCTGTCGAGTGTGTAGTACCCGGCCAACAGATTGAAATTGGCTTGAGCGTTGGCTGCCTGAAATCCACAGGCGATGCCGACGAGCAGGGCGATTCGACTAAGCGTTTTCAACGATTTTCTCCTCTGATCGAGCGCAGTCAAGACCTTGGCGGTTCTATCTTCTGATGAACAAGAACGCCGGTCACAATCATGACTAGAATACAGCGATTTCGACTTGCATGTCACGATGCGGTTCCGCTGATAGCGCGTGCGAAGCCGGTGGCCCCATGAAACCTGTCAAATGTATGGGCATGCAAACGCCAAACGCCCGGCTCACCGCATGGGCGAGCCGGGCGGGTGGAGAAGTCGTTTGGGAGTCTAGGAAGTCTTCTTCGCGCGCTTCCGCAAGCCAACCAAGAGGAGTCCGCCAAGTGAGAGCAGGCTTGCCGGCTCCGGTACCGCGGCCGCATAGGTGCTGCCACTCGCCCAGAACTCGACGTCGGATGTTTGCCCGGGGGCCAAGCTCAGGGTAACCGTGTCGCTCCCCTGATAGCTGTTTGGCCCGGTGGGGTTGCCGGTAAATCCGCCTTCCCAGTCGGGCATCCGATTGCCCGAGCCGTCCAGGCTGTTGGTAAAAAAGCCATACTCCGCGAACCCGTCGGCCTGCCATCCGCCGTAGGCGTAGGTTTGGGCGTTTCCGGCCGCCGTCAAGACTTCGTTGACGACCTCGGTAAAGGAGAGGTTCTCGGCGGTCGTCTGGGAATTGTTCGTGAAGTTGACGAAGTAGTGAATCCCCTGAAACTGGGTTGCCATTCCGTTGACGAACGCAGTGGATTCGCTTGCCGCTTGGTTGATTCCGCCGTTCGGAGCGCCGGTGACGTCGAACAACTGGCTCTGGGTGTACATGTCGATCGGGTTGACGCCGTCTCCCGTGGCCTCGGTGAGGAAGTTCTGATAGGGGCCGCTATCGACGAAATCGAACGCCGCCGTAACGTCCGGATCCAACGTGTAAGTGAAAGTCGACTGCGAAAAGAAAAACGAGTCGGACTGACCGAAGACGAGCTGAACTCCGCCCACCAGGGCGAGGATGCCGGCCAAATGCGCTAACTTCATGCTTCACCTCTCATCGCAAAGAACTCCACTGAGTAAATACAAGAAACTGCGATTACCAGAACCGCATGCCACTAGTGTAGACGAAGTGCGATTGCAGGGAGAGCCCGGTGATTGGCCCGGGGCCAAATCCAGTAGGATTGCTGGGTGCCCAGGCAGGATGAGCCCGAGGCGCACTTACGCGGAGCATGAGACGTCTTAGAAGCTATGGATGTCACCCGCCTCGCGATTCTCGGCGCCGGCAGCGTTCGGTGTTCGCCGGCGGTGATCGCTTCCCTTGCCACCTATTTCGGCGAACGTCCTCTCGAGATCCGGATGTTCGACTCGGATATGGAGCGGCTGGACCTGTTCGACCGATTCGCTCGCCTTTGCTTCGCCATGAGCAGGAACGGGCACGGCCTATCCTCGACGACCGATGCGGACGAAGCGCTTCTCGACGCCGACCGCGTGATCCTTCAGATCGGCGAAAACTGTGCGCGGAAGTACCTGAAGGAGCGGCACCGGATGGGAATCGCCAGCCTTGGAGCGGAGGCGATGATCGAACAGGCTGTAGAAGAGCTGCTCGGCTCAGTGCCGCAGGAGGCCGAGGTGCTGAGCTTGGTGGATTCGGGGATCGCAATTCCTCTCGACCACTACTATAGGGTGGATTGGCTGCCTGAGCCCACGGTGGCTGAGCGAATCTCCCTTCCTCACCAGGTTCTGCGGTGGATCCGGGGCGAGGATTACACCCATGCCCTTTTCATCGAGCATGAGCGATCGCCGGTAAAGCGATGGCTGGACGACGTTGAAGCGCTGGAGCGAGTTGGGAACTCGGCTCACGGAGCGTAACCCGTACGAACCACCGATCCGCCGATCCGGGGCGGTAATTCCGGATTAAGGATCGCTCCTTTCGACCCGTATCCAGCCGGCGATCCGTTTCACGATGCCGATGCGCTCGATGTCGACGAGGGCGCTGCGGAAGTCGCCCTCGCGGCAGGGATGGGTAAGAAAGGCGATCTCGCCGAGATTCTGCTCGGTATCGATCACACGCATCTCCATGGCGGCCAGCCCAACCGCGTACTCCCCGAACGCGGTGGCGATCGTTCCCAGAACCTTGGGACGGTCGAGCACGATGAGCCGGACGTAATAGGACGTCGTTAGGGACTCGATCGGCTCGGTTTCCATGCCTGGTTCGTAGACGATCACGCTGCCTTCCGCCCCTTTGGCGATGGTCCTTCCGACGTCGATGAGGTCGCCGACGATCGCACTTGCGGTCGGATGCGATCCGGCGCCGCGCCCGCTGAACATCAGGTCGCCGGCGAAGTCTCCGTGAATCCAAACCGCGTTGTAGACGTCGTTGACGCCGGCCAGAGGATGATCCTTGGGAATCATCGTAGGGTGGACTCGGATGAGAATCCTATTCTCGGCGAAGGGCTCGACGATTCCGAGGAGCTTGATCCGGTAACCGAGCACGTCGGCGTACTGGATATCCTCCTTCGACACGTTTCGGATTCCCTCGCGATAAACCTGTTCGATCGGCACCTGCTTGCCGAAGGCGATGCTTGCCAGGATCGCGATCTTGTAGGCCGCATCGTGGCCATCGACGTCCGAGGACGGGTCGGCTTCTGCATACCCCTTCGCCTGGGCCTCTCGAAGAGCGACTTCGAAGTCCATGCCTTCGTCGCGCATCTTCGTGAGGATGTAGTTGGTCGTCCCGTTGAGGATGCCCATCATCTTGAGCACGTCGTTGCCGGCAAGCTGATGCTTGAGGGGCTGGACGAGGGGGATGCCGCCCCCGACCGCCGCTTCGTAGTGGAGGTCGAGCCCGCGCTCGTGGGCCATCTTGAGGAGCCGGGCTCCGTTCTTGGCGATCAGTTCTTTGTTGGCGGTTACGACATGCTTGCCGCTCCGAATCGCGCTTTCGATCAGCCGCCCGGCGGGATCGACGCCGCCGATCAGTTCCAGAACCACGTCGATCGTCGGATCTTCGATGATCGAGTCGAGATCGGTTGTGAACATCCCGGCCGGGAGGATGCGTGGCTTCTTCGGATCTCGGATGCCGATCTTCGCCAGTTCGAGGGACCGGCCGACCTTCCGCGTGATGGCCGCGCTGTTCTCCTTCAGCATGCGATAGGCTCCGGTTCCGACCGTGCCAAAACCGAGCATGCCGACGCGGATCGCGTTCGAAGGGGGAGCCGTGGACACAAGGCACATTATGGCAAAGCGCCGGCACTGGAGTTTGACGAAAGGGAAGCTGCAAATCCAGCGAACACACGGGATGGCGGGCGGCCTGAACCGACCGCATTGCTGCTCTAGCCCACGTACATGAGCGGGTCTCCGGGCTGTACAAGCTGTCCCGTTTCCACCGCGATGCTCAGAACGACGCCCCCGGTGATCGCGGTGATCTCGTTGAAGACCTTCATCGCCTCGATTAGGCCGACGACCTGGCCGGCCGTCACCGCTTGGCCCACCTGGACGAAAGCGGGCGCGTTGGGGCTGGGAGAAAGATAGAAGATGCCGCTCATCGGGCTCGTGATCGGAATGCCCTGGGCCTTCGCGGGCGCTGGTTCCGGCTCGACCGGGAAAATGTGCTCATCCGGGATCGGCTCTGAAGCTTCAGCGGGAACGCCGGCCGGCGCCGGACGAGTCGCGCGGCGGCGAAAGAGGATTCGCTCCCCATCGGTTTCGAGCTCCGCCTCGGCAAGACGAAACTCCTCCATCAGACCGGCCAAATCCGAGATTCGCTGCTTCAGGTCGCTCACGTCAGATCACATTATGCACGTGGACCTCGACCGCTTACCGCCCGGATGATCTGGCGATCTACAGGCTCCGGAATTCATGACCGGGCCGTCAAAGCGCCATGGCCAGGACCTGCACTCTGAAACAGGCAGACTCGCTCGACTGCCTGCCTGCGGGCTTGGCGCCTGACAACTGCCTCACTCCGACAGGGAAGACCGGCTCAAGACGGCCCTGCTTAGTAGATGTTGGTGTAGTTCAGCAGGTAGAGCAGGAAGCCGTCCAACCCGATGGACAGGATGTCCATGGTCAGGTTGAAATACATCCTGCCGTAGTAGTCCACCATGATCCAGAGCAGGTTCTTTAGGATGAACAGGACGCAGACCCATCGCGCGATGGTCTGGCACCAGTCATTCTGAAACAGCAGACCGATCCCGAGGAGCAGTCGTAAGCCGGCGAAGACCAGGGGAATCATGGCGAGGCCGGCGAAGTTCGGCGCGCCGCCCATGGAACTGCCCACGGCATCGACCTGCTGGCCCACCGCGAAGATGGCTACTGCCGCGATGACGAGGGGCACCACGCCGAAGAGGACCCAGATGACGGTGACGACGTAGTACATCACGTCCTGCCACTGATAGCCCTTGGTCTCGGCTTGCCGGGTGGCGAAGAGGCTGGGCATGGCCTTGATCTGCTGATTACAGTGAGGGCAGATGGCCGCCCACTCCATCACCGGACGCTTGCAGAAGGGACAGGGAACTTCCTGAGATTTCTGCACTTGCTGCTTGGCCTGCACGTCATGCGCGGCTAGCAAGACGTCCTTGTCGGCTTGGACGTTAAGCTTGAGCGCGAGAGCTTGGACTTGCCCATCGTTCGGCAGATAAGCGATAGCCTCCTTGACGGTCCGTTGAGCCCGCTGGGTCATGTTCTGATCGATGAAGTGGTTCGTGAGGATGACCACTGGCTGGACCGCTGTCCGGTCGATCTTGATGGCCCTCTCGAGATCCGTTTCGGCCCGGTCGTAGTCTTTCTGGTTGAGGTTCTCTTGAGCCCGGAAAACGAGGCCGCCGACCAGGGACCTCTTCGCGTCGGCGTGGTTCGGGTTAAGCCGCAGGGTCTCGTCCCAGCAGGCGATGGCGGCATCGACGCGCTTCAT
>DATJYD010000291.1:0-5213 GCA_035499755.1 Fimbriimonadaceae bacterium | reverse complement strand
CTGGAACCTGTCGGAGCGAACTGGCTGGAGCATGAAACGAAGGAGCCGGTCCGAAGGCGGATTCTCTTTAGGATCGCTCGGACGGGGATCCAGAGGGATTAGCACGCGGTAGACGCGAGAAGGCGTCGGGGTTTAGGCGCGATCCCCTCGATGGAAGCAGGACTGTTCTTGTCCGGATTGTCAGCCCGTCGAACTTCGAACAAAAAAGCCCTCGCCATAGGCGAGGGCAAGTGGAGGAGGTGTTCTATTGGTTGTCGTCGCGTTCTAGATGTTCTTGAGTAGTTGGAGAATCTGCTGGGGGATCTGGTTGGCCTGCGAAAGAACGGCGACGCCGGACTGCTGCAGCACCTGTTCCTGAGTGAATTGGGTGACTTCGGCCGCCATGTCGGCATCGGCGATCGTGCTCTCACTGCTCGTCAGATTCTGCTGCGCGACATTGAGTGAGCGAACCGTCGACTCGAGGAAGTCGGATTGGAAGGCGCCGAGATCGCCGCGCGACTGAGCGAGTTGGGAGATCGCGTTGTCGATGATGTTGATCGCGTTGGTCGCGCCTTGAGTCGTAGTCACGTCGAGGGTCGCGATGGACTGCCCGGCGATGGCGCCGGTGCCAAGATTGTTCGCGAACACGGTTGGCATCGAGAACGAAACGGCCTGACCGGCGTTGGCTCCGATCTGGAACTGCATGCTTCCGGCAGTCAGCTCGCCGACTTGGGTCGGCGCGTTGATCGAGGTGTTGCCGTTCTCATTCAAGAAGATGACGTTCCCGAGCGTGTCGGTCAGCTTGAGCCCGGAATCTCCCGCACCCCGGCCTCCCGTGAAGGGAACCGTCTGGACGCCCTGCAGGGTGTTCGCAGAGACATTGAAGACGGCGTCGGTGCCGGTCGCCGTCACCGACGGAACGGAGTTGAGGATCCCGTTCGGGTCGAAGAAATTGATGCTGTTTTGCGAGCCGTAGTTGTTCTGAACCAGCGTGAGCGAATAGGTCGTTCCATTGCCGGTGATCTGAGCGGTGACGCCGGTCGTCGCGGACATGCCGTTGATCTGGGCCGCGATGGACTGGAGGGTGTCGGTTCCGGAGCTTGTGAACGAGTAGCCGTTGATCACGAAGGAACCGGCCGTCGCTACGATCGAACTGGGCGATGCGAAGGTCTGATCGGTCGCGATGGAGGCTTCGGTTGCGGCCGTGACCCTGTTGATCGTGATCGGTCCGGTGGCGACGGAGAATCCGTCAAAAGTGCCGCCCATGAAGATGCTGGAGACGTCGGCCGTATCGGTTACATTGGCCAGGGCGCCGGCTGTCCCGTCGAGCAGCTTCTTGGTTCCGAACTGGGTCTGCTGAGCGATTCTGTTGATCGATTGGATCGTGTTCTCAATCTGCGTTTGATTCGCTTGGAGCATGGAGGCGTCGACGACGCCGCTGTTCGCGGACGCGACGGCGAGGCCACGGATGTTCGTAAGCAGCGTCTGGACTTCGCTCAGGGCGCCGTCGGCGGTTTTCGCCATGTTTACCGCGTCCTGGGAGTTGCTGATCGCCTGCCCGATGCCGGTCAACTGGGCCTTCATGCCTTCGCTGATGACGAGGCCGGCAGGATCGTCCGCCGCCGAGTTGATTCTCAGACCGGAACTCAACTTCTCGATGCTGCCGTCCATCGCCAGCCCCGTCTGATTAAGGTTGCGAAGGGCGGTCATCGCCGATATGTTCGTGTTGATTGAAAAGCTCACGCCTAGAGACTCCTGCAAGGACCGTTGCGAAATAGAACGGAGAATCCGCTCCGATCCATTGGAAATCTTTGGCGATATGTGGAATAAGTTTAGGTCTTTTTAGCAGGTGCAGGTTCGCTGGAACCTGGGAGGGGTGTTTGGCTCAGCCCCTCGCGCGGTTGGTGCGGATCAGACAGGGCGGAACTGATCGGTCCGATGGCGAGATCGCTGGAACCGGCCGGATCGGGCAGATCGGCCCAACGCCGCCAGCCCAACCGGCGTCAATCTGTTTGGAGACTCAATAGGAACCGAGATATACTTACGCGTCCGAATCTAAATGAAGTCAGAGTTTTGCGAGGTGAACGAACATAGCAGGTTTTAATAGGCGAGCCCCCCGTCCGGAACCCGGACCAGAAATCAACAACCGCGTGCTGCGATATCGAGACGTCCGAGTGATCGGCTCCGACGGCTCCCAGCTAGGGATCATGCAAAGTCGCCAGGCCCTGAATCAAGCGCGAGATGAAGGGCTCGACTTGGTGATGGTCTCGGCGACCGCCCAGCCCCCCGTGGTAAAGATTATCGACTACGGCAAGTACAAGTATCTGGAAGGGAAGCTGGGAAAGGACAAGAAGAGCAAGCAGCAGGAAGTTAAGGGTATAAAGATCAGTCCGCGCATTGCAGAGCACGATCTCACCTTCCTCATCAAGAACGCAACGCGATTCCTCGAGGAGGGCAACAAGGTCAAGGTGACCTGCATGTTCAAAGCTCGCGAGGTTACGCACCCGGAGCTCGGCCGAAAGAAACTGGAGTTCTTTGCCGAGCAAGTCAAGGAGTTGGCCACGGTCGAGAGGCCGCCCCAACTGGATGGCCGGCTCATGATCATGGTGCTGAACCCGACGCCGAAGACGAAAGAACAACAGAAGAAGCAACAGAATGCCAAAGCTGAAGACAAACAAAACGGCGGCCAAGCGGTTCAAGATCACCGGAACCGGGAAGATCACGCGCCGCAAGTCGCACAACAATCACCAGTTCCTGCACAAGAAAGCGTCGCGCAAGCGGCGACTCGAGCAGGAGCCGGAGATCTTTAAGGGCGAGCGCCAACGCGTGCGCCGGCTCTTGGTGATATGATCGGGTCGGTCCGATCTGATGGATCAGACTGATTGGATGTGACTAGGACTCTACCGTCACCGGTCGCAGGGCATGCCCTGCCGCAACCTGGGAAGCGGTTAACAAACGAGGAGATAAGAAAGATATGGCACGCGTCAAACGCGGCTTAATGCGCCACAAGCGCCACAAGAAGGTTATCGAGCGCGCCTCCGGGTATTGGGGGCGAAAGAAGAACGTTTTCCACCGCGCGCACGAGCAGGTGATGAAGTCAGGGCAGTATGCGTTCCGGGATCGCCGGCACCGCAAGCGGGACTTCCGACGGCTTTGGATCGCGCGCATCTCGGCGGCTTGCCAGGAAAGCGGGATCAAGTACAGCGAGCTGATCCACGGCCTCAACGCAAAAGGCATCCAGGTCAATCGCAAAATGCTCAGCGAATTGGCGATCGCGGATATGGACGCGTTCAAAGCGGTCGTGGCCCAGGCCAGAGCCTAAAAGCGCGGATCGAGGTTAAGGCAGGAAAGCCCTGCGATCTCATGCGGAGATCGCAGGGCTTTTCGCTTGAGCCAGCCGAAACGGCTAGGGCCACGCCCTCGCACCCGAGGGCTTGGCCCCTACGCACTTCTAAGTTTAGCCGGACTGCTAATGACCAGCCGGCTTGGTTCCACCCACCGGAGTGGTCGGCGATGCGGCAGGAGGAGCGCTGGCCGCCTTCTTCATGTTCGCCATCAGATTGTCCCACTGATCTTTGAGCGAATCGACCTTGATCTGGATGTTGGCTGCCAGCATGCGCTGCTGGACCCGCAGCTGCATGTTCTTGCCCTGGGTCCCCTTGTTGACCATCAGGGCTTTCCAGACCTTCTTCTTCATCACGTCGTCGACGTTTTCGGACTCGTGGATGATGCGGAATTTGGCCATTCCCCCGGGAAACTTCAGCCAATCGGTCGTCGTCCCGTCGGCGGCCATCGTCGTGGGAGTCGGTTCGAGGACCTTGGCCATTTGCGGGAGTTTCGCTTCGATGTTCTGCACGGACTGCCGAATCTCAGTCTGGGCATTGGGCTGCGCATACTTCAGCGCCACGGTGGGAAAATCCCCTCCGGTTTTCAGGTCGTTGTCGACCTTCGTCGCCGTTGCCTGGTCGGGAACGAGGATGGAATACATATCGACCGACTTGAACTCACCCGGGTGGTTGTTGATGTAGTCGCCGACCTCCTTGTCCGATACCGTGATGCCCTGGGTCTCGAGGTTGAAGGTTGCGAGGTCCAACGCGATCTGGTTCCGAATCATGTCGAGGGAGTTGCCGGCGGCGGTCAGGCTCCGGACGTAGTTCGGATTCTCCTTCGTGCGCTCATTCAGTTCGTTCTTGATGTCGTCTTCTTTCGGCGGCAGGCCGGCATCCGCCGCCATCTGCATCACGATGGCCCGAGTAACAAGGTCGTTGAGAGTCTGGAGGCCGATAGAGCCGACGACTGCGCAATTACCGTTCTGCCCGGGGTTCAGGATTTGGCCCGAGGTGTTGTTGATCTCAAGAGTCGGTTTGGCCGCCATGTATTGCTCGTAGTCCGACATGGTGATCGGCTGACCATTGACGATCGCCGCCAAGGAGCCGGATCGGTTACAGCCCGAAACGCAAAGCGCGCCTACCGCGGCGGCCGCAAAAACAAAGGTGCGATTCAAAGTTGCAGTTATCCTCACTTTCGAGTTAGGTGATTCTACCTGGCGCGTAAAAACCCGCCCCGGAGGAACCACCCTCTGCAACGCCTCGGGTTCAAGAAACGTGCCGGACCGAGCTAGATCGACAGATCCAAGCCATGCTCAGGTTCTGGAGGCGGCGGCTTGGACTCGGCTTGTGGCTCGGAAACCGGCTCTTCGTCGGTCTCGTCTTCTTCGAGCAGGTCCTCGCGATCATCCGGCTTTCGGTGATGCCGATCCGATCCCGGTTGCACTCGCTCGTTCGGCCTCGGTCCCAGAACCGGGGCAATGATCGGATTGATGCGATCGATTTCGCCCATTTGCCTCGCGGCAGTCGTCACCGGGCCGGGACGCCGCCCTCCTGTCTCATGAACGTGCGCAGGCGTGTCATCGCCTGGCTGTGAAGCTGGTACACCCGCGATTCGCTGACGCCGAGCACCTTGCCGATCTCTTTGAAGGTGAGGCCCTCGAAATAGTACAGGGCGACGACGAGCCGCTCGCGTTCGGGAAGTCGATCGACGCCGAGGGCGAGGATGCGCCGGATTTCCTTTCCTTCCACCTCGCCGCCAGGGCTGGCGTTCTCGTCCACGATCAGCTCGACGAAGTGGATATGGTCGTCGGAATCGCTCGTGCCGAGGATGTCGTCCAGGGAGTAGATGTTGGTCCGGCCCATTCGCACCATCAACTCGGAGACCTCGCCCATCGAGATGCCCAT
>DATJYD010000290.1:0-2337 GCA_035499755.1 Fimbriimonadaceae bacterium | reverse complement strand
GAACCGCTCCCGCATCTTCCACTCCTCCGCCCGAACCTGGAGGGTCTTCAGGTTCGGAAGCGGGTTGCGATTCAGGAAGCCGATCATCTTGCCCGAGCTGTCGATCGCCGTGACCTGGAGATCCGGGCGCGCGCAGGCGAGCGGCCAGGCTGGAAATCCAGGTCCGGTCCCAACGTCGAGCACGCTCGCTTTCCATGGGACCAGGTCCTGGATGAGGAGGCTGTCGACGAAATGTCGCAGCCAGCACTCGTCTCGGGACACGCGGGTCAGGTTCATGACCTCGTTCCATTGATAGAGCCGCTCCTCGAAGAGGTCGAACTGCTCGCTCTGAAGAGGCGTCAGATCGAGGCCAAGCTCGGTGAGGGCTTTTGCGAACGATGGATGATCCACGAGTCGATTTTGGGACCTGGGATCTGGAATATGGAATGGCCGCGCGGAACGGCGGCCCGGCCTCGCCATCCTGAGTCGCTTGTCGCGCTGCCCCGCGATCGAGCGTCCCTAATCCTCCTCCCGCGCGGTCAGCCACCCCTTCGGCCGCACGAGCATGACCCCGGAGGCGCCCGCGAGGCCGGCGAAAGCCCCCGCGATCACATCGGTCGGCCAATGGACGCCCAGGTACACGCGGCTGATCCCAACCAGGACTGCCCAAACCAACGCGGCGTGGCCGATCCAGGCGCGCTCGGTCTTGCGCGTCAGCAGCCAGAGCGTGCAAGCGACGCCGAAAGCCGTCGCCGTGTGCCCGCTCGGGAAGCTGTTGTCGCCATACAGACGTTGGCCGACGACTGCCCAGGATAGATTGCTCGGCCTTTGCCTCCGCACCACCTCCTTGAGGCCATCGGCGATGATAAAGCCGGCAAAGAGATCGCCGAGAAGGAGCGGGATGACAAAGGGCCTCGCCTTCCTCCAGAAGAGGAGGCAAAGGGCGAGGATCGTCTGCGACCAGCCGAGCGCCGTGAAGGTGAGGGCTAGAAAGAGAGGCGTAAGCCACTCCCGGTGCAAGTCGACGTCGATGAGCCGAAACCCGCTCATGTCGAAGTCGTAGAGCCACCGCACGCTTAGAGTTTACTGGGAGCTACAATCTTGCCTATGCTAGTCTTCATCGAGGAGCCGTGGCTGACGAAGCTGCGCGAGCACTGCATGGCCAAGCCAGGCGCCTATGAGGACCATCCTTGGGACCAACTCGCGTTCAAAGTCGCTCCGAATGGCAAGATGTTCTGTGCCTGCAGCGGCGCTTACCCGACGGTTACCGTCAAGAGCACCCTGGAAAAGCAGGCGGCCTTGATTCAGCATCCAAGCATCGAAGTCGCGGCTTACGTGGGGCGTCATGGCTGGGTGACGGTCCAGCTCAGGAACCAGGACGAGCTCGATCTCGCTCTCGATCTGGTCGATGAGAGCTACGATCTCGTCGCACCGAAGAAGCGCCGCGCCCCTGCGCTTTAGATCGCCCCAACCTGCTGATCGGCCATACTCGAAGCATGAGACGCTCGATCGTCATTCTCCTTTGCCTCGTCTCATCCATCGCGTTCGCGCAGAGGCCAACCAACGCAAAGCCGGAGGACGTCAAGTCCATCGATTCCATCGTCGCCGCGCTCTATAGCTCGATTTCCGACCCCACCGCGAGCAAGATGAGCTGGGACCGGTTCGAATCCCTCTTTACCGACAGTGGCCGCCTCATCGCCGTCGGGGCGCGGGAGGACGACGCCATCATCCACGGCATCTCGCCGGCCGAGTACGTCAAGCTCTCGGGGCCCTATATCGAGCAGGAGGGCTTCTCCGAGCGCGAACTGGCCCGCAAGACCGAGCAGTTCGCGAACATCGCCCAGGTGGTCAGCACGTACGAATCCAAGCTGAAGGGAAGCGACAAACCGCTCGAGCGCGGCATCAACCTCATCCAGCTCTTCAACGACGGCAAGCGCTGGTGGATCGTCTCCGTGACCTGGCAGAAGGAGGACGAAGACAATCCCCTTCCGGCCAAGTACCTGCCTGGCGGGAAGCCGGCGTTCTTGGGTTTGGGGAAAGACGGCGGTTGGGGTCGGGAGGCTAGCATTGCTGGGTGCCCACCTCCTAACTAATCTGAAACTCCGTCCCAAAACGCCCAACGACGTCTCATTCCCGGTTGAGAGCCTTCTCATGAGAGGGCCGTCGCAGACGCCTCAAGTCACACGGCACTGCTGAAAAGCTCGCCTTGGGGCCCGTGGCACTTGAGAGCGGAGCCCAGGCCGGACGGCGAATCGATCCAGACCCCGCCCAGAGAGGCGAGCGCCCGCATCGCGGGATCGGAGGCGCGTCTCACTACAAGCGTGGAAAGCCGAGATCGCACCGCCGAGACCGCGCCGT
>DATJYD010000289.1:0-5029 GCA_035499755.1 Fimbriimonadaceae bacterium | reverse complement strand
GGATTCCACGACCGACAGGACTTGGGCTGACTCCTTCGGGGAATAGAAAGCCGGCTTGTCGACGGGGGTTGCCGCTCCCGTGTTCAGATCGAGAATCCAGTTCTCGCGAACGAGCTTCCCGTTGGCGTCCCTCGTACTCCGGCGCAATACCGGCGAGGTCCCATCCTCGCTCCATCCCGCGAAGAAGACGTTCTGCGGAACCCGCGCAACCGGCCCGAGGGTGCCGTCCGGACCCATCGCTCTAAATTGAAGTTGCCAGGCGCCGCGGGACTGCGGCCCCTGACCGGCGACCATCTGCTGCGAAACGAGCAAGCCCACCGGCTTTGCCGGGGAGACCGACGCGTTGATAGCGGGACCGTCCGGCATCTCGTCGATCGCGAGGAGGGTCCGAGCGGAGGCGCCCGCCGCATCGACGAGCAGAATGATCTCTCGCACATGGCTTGGCCGGTTAGTCTCCGGCACCTTGGGCGATTCCTCCACGGTGGCGACAGCGGTGTCCGACGCTGCAAACCAGTTCACGTCCGAGATCACAGCTTTCATGGACGGGTCCTCGCGCCAGACCACCGTGGACTTGCGGCTAGCGAGAGAATAGACGACGAGCGAGGCTTCGCTTGGATCTCCGCCCTTGAACTGCTGATCGAGCAGCGACTGCACTTTCGAAGCAGAGCCGATATCGTCCCGCTCAGCGAGCAGATAGCGGCCATCGCTCGACCACTGCACGTTCTTGGCGGAGCTTCCTGCCACGAGCTCGGGATCCATCATCCCATAGGCTTTCGGCCCGGAAACGACGCAGTCTAGTTCGGGGGAGAGCTGGCAGAAAGCGACGCCGGCAAGGGCGATCAACAGGAAAGTCAGCGGAATCCTCATGGCATGCACTTCTTAGACGGACCAGCGGACGCGATATGATCTGGCGAGAAAGTCGTCTCATTGTATTATATCAACGATACAATCCAGTGGGCTGAACAACCGGAATCCGCGAGCAGATGGGGGTGACCGTTTCGTTTTGATCGATGAACTTCGCTCGCCGCAACGCCCGGATTCCGTCTACTTCGGCAGAGCGAACGGCGGATCCTGGAGCAGCCAGGACTCCAAGGCTGTTCCGATCTGCTTCAGCGAATCCGGCGAGCATTTGTCGACCGTGTCCTGAAGGGTGTGCCAAGGGACGTAGTTAAAGTCGATAAGGTCGATCGTGGGAATCCCGCCGTGGATCAGGACGAGATGGTCGTCCTCGATCTCTGGACCATTGACGTCCGGAAAGGTATCTCCGAGGCCGATCTCCTTGGCGTGCTTGTAGAATGCCATTTCAACGAGGCCGCTTTGCCCGACCAGGCTCCCAGGTTCCATCGGCACCCGGACTCCCTTGTTTCCGATCATGTCGAGGAGAATCCCGTAATTGGGCCGCGGCGCCTGCAAGTCGCGCATGAACTCCTTGACGCCAAGATACATCTCCGCCGAGTCGGGGCCGACGTCCTCTCCGTCCGTCATGAAGTACATGACGCCGAGGCCCTTGGGGACTCGCCCCTTCATCACCCGCGCCAATTCCAAGAGGACCGCCACGCCGGAAGCGCCATCGTCCGCCCCCAGAATGGGCGTATTGTGGTTGGCCGGGTTGGGGTCTTGGTCCGCTTCCGGCCGGCTATCCCAATGGGCCAGCAGCACGACGCGAACCTTGGCGTCCTTCCAGTTCTGGGTTCCGATCAGATTGGCCATCTTCAGCTCATGGTGGCCATGCTTCCAGTAGTAGGAGAAGACCTGGGCGTGGGCGTCGTCGCACGACTTCTTCATCTCGTCCAGGATGTAATCCTCGCACTGCTTATGAGCGCCGGTGTCGCCGGTATTTGGCACCCGCGGCCCGTAGCTGCACTGCTTGACGAGATCGTTCCATGAGCGATCGGCGTTGAACTGGATCCCAGGAGTGCCAGACCCGCTGACCCCCGAGCCGCTCTGAACGACCGGCTTGTCCTGACAGCCGGAGATCGTGAGGGCGGCGAGAACGATTAGGGTGGCGGCTTTCATTTTCCTGGCACGTAGGCCACGGACCTACTTTCATACTGACGTATCGCTTCTTCGAAAATGAGCGTCGTTCCGATGAGGTCGAGGCCCTTGACGAGAGCATCTTTCGTGACTGCGTTGGTCTCGAAGGGCAGCACTTTCCCCGAAACCGTGACCGTCTGGTTCGGGAGATCGATGGTCGCCTCCGCGCCGCTCCCGGCGGCAACGAGACCGGCATGGCTGGTTTCGTCCAACTCGACCAACAGGAGACCGCAGTTGGCCGCGTTCTGCCGGAAGATGTCGCTGTATCCCGGCGAAGCCTCGGTCTTCTTTGCGACGACGGCTCGAAAACCGGCTTGCTGGATCGCCCACACCGCGTGCTCCCGAGACGAGCCACAGCCGAAGTTGGTTCCCACCACCAGGATCGTAGCGCCCGAAGCCTCCGGCCGGTCGAGTGGAAATGCCTCGCCCCGGACATCACGGAAGAGCAACTCGCCATAGCCGGAGCGGCTGACTCGGGTGAGGAAGCGCGCGGGGATGATCCTATCCGTGTCGATATTATCGTCGGGTATGACGGCGATCCGGCCGGAGTGAGTTGTGAAGGGCTGCACAGGACACATTGTAGCTTCACCGCAGGCCGCCAATCTGGGATAATCCCAGCCATGTCAGTCAAAGTCGCCGTCCTTCCGGGAGACGGAATCGGCCCGGAAGTGGTGGCCGAGGCACTCAAGGTGCTCCGCGCCTCCGGCCTCGATCTCACCTTGGAGGAAGCTCTCATCGGGGGCGCCGCCTACGACGACTGCGGCCATCCTCTGCCCGTCGCGACGCTCGACCTTTGCCGTCAGGCTGACGCCGTTCTTCTCGGCGCGGTGGGAGGGCCGAAGTGGGACAAAGTCGAGCCAGTGTCGCTCCGGCCAGAAGTCGGGGCTCTTCTCCCGCTCCGCTCGGAGTTGAATCTCTATGCCAACGTGAGGCCGGCGCGGACGTTCAAGGCCCTCCAGGGCGCCTCGCCCCTCAAAGGCGACGCCGCACTGATCGACCTCGTCGTCATGCGGGAGCTTACCGGGGGCGTCTACTTTGGAAAGCCGCGCGAGCGGCGAGAGGGCGGCGAGGTCGCGGTCGACACGTGCATCTATTCGCGGCGCGAAGTCCGGCGCATCTCGGAACGCGCATTCGAGATCGCGCGGGCGCGGAAGAAGCGGATCGTCAGCGTCGACAAGGCGAACGTGATGGAAACGTCGCGGTTGTGGCGGGAAGTCGTCGTGGCCATCGCGGCCGAGAACCCCGACATCGAGGTCAGCCACATGCTGGTCGACAACTGCGCGATGCAGCTTGTGCGGAATCCGCAGCAGTTCGACGTGATCCTGACCGAGAACATGTTCGGCGACATCCTGTCCGACGAGGCTTCGATGCTGACCGGCTCTCTCGGCCTGCTCCCCTCCGCTTCTCTCAGCGATCCCGGGGAAGGGAAGGGGGGCGCGTTTGGGCTCTATGAACCGATCCATGGCTCGGCGCCGGATATCGCCGGCCAAGGCAAAGCGAACCCCATCGCCGCGATTCTCTCCACCGCGATGATGCTTCAGCACACGCTCGGAGACGCCGTCGGTGCTCGACGGATCGAGTCCGCGGTGGAGGCGGTGCTGGAAGCAGGATTGCGAACGCCGGATATCGCCGAGCCCGGCGCGAGGGTTGTCTCGACCTCGGAGATGGGAGACGCGATCGCAGCGCGGCTTAGGCGTTAGGTTCGGAGGGGTCCGTCAGGCTGGTGAGAGGGCACTTGACCGTGTCGCCGAGCCCTTGTCATGAGCGGGCCGAGCCATGTGCTAGACGGTTTCGAGCGTGATCTGGTCGTTCGTATAGACGCAGATCTCGCTCGCGATCCGCATCGCCTCGCGCGCGATCTCCTCGGCGTCCAACTTCGTGTTCCGAAGTAGAGCGCGGGCCGCCGCGAGCGCGAACGGACCGCCCGAACCGATGCCGGCCGCGCCGTCGTCCGGCTCCAGCACATTGCCGTCGCCGCTTACGAGGAGCATCGTCTCGCGGTCGGCGACCAGCATCATCGCATTGAGCTGCCGAAGGATCTTGTCCGTTCGCCAGTCCTTGGCAAACTCGACCGCCGCACGCCGGAGATTGCCGGCAAAGCTCTCGAGCTTGGTCTCGAACCGGTCCTGAAGGGCCTGCGCGTCCGCCACGCTTCCCGCAAATCCGCACACGACCTTGCCCCCCGCGAGCCGCCGCACCTTCTTCGCGGTGTGTTTCAGGATCATCGTGTCGCCTTGTGTCACCTGGCCGTCCGCCGCGATCGCAGTCTTCCCGTCTCGGCGCACGCCGATCACCGTCGTGGAGCGAATCATGGACGAAACCTTACCTGGCTCAACCCAGCGGGTTCTGCACGATCCCGAAGAACAGGATCGCGCCCGTCGATTCGTGGCGGACGATGAAGATAAAGGGGCGATTGAAGATGATCGGCATCTGGGTGGTGCTGCTGCCGACGTCGGACGACCCCGACGCAACCGCGGCTCGCGTCCCCTCCTCGTCGGTCTCGATCCAGGTCTTCTGGACCACCTGATCCAACGCGTCAGACGGAGTCAGTTGCGGGGAGATTGCGCCCAAATCGATGTTCTTCAGCCCCTTCGAGGCCAGGTAGTCCATGATGTCGTGGGAATCGAACATCTCGAACCGAGGCAGGCCAAGCTCGACTTCCTCGTCCGTCAGCTTGCCGAGCAGTCTATGGAGTGCGTCCGGGCTGAGTCGTTTTGCGAAGTCGTAGACGTTCTGGTCCTCGGGAGGCAGGATTAGGAGCATCGCATATTGCCCGCCAAGATAGGGCAGCTCGACTGCCGCTATTCCGGACTCCTGGTCCCGATTGGTGCAGGGCAGATCGGCGCCGCTCAGGTGCATCATCTTCACTTGGACGTCTTGGCCCCCGGCCGTACGGAACGGCTCATCATCCGTATGTCGTGGGTCGAACTCGTGGGCCCAATGGCCATCAAACGTCGCGGCGTTCACGAGCACGACCTGGGCGCCCACGGAAAGG
>DATJYD010000288.1:0-3777 GCA_035499755.1 Fimbriimonadaceae bacterium | reverse complement strand
TCGCCGCCCGGCTTAATCGTGATCTTCTTCGCCTTGGCCAATTCGTCGAAGTCCGACGCGTCGGTGTTCCAGTTCGCTTTGAGCTTGACGAAGTCGCCCCCGTAGTGCCTTTCGAGGGTCTCGATCAGCCGCTTCTTGCCGGGGGCGGCCTGCGGCAGGCTCATGTAGGATAGGAAGAGGGTATCGCCCCACCAGCCCAGTTCGTTGTCGCTGAAGTAGCCGACGAGCATGGGATCGTCGGCCGTCTTGGGGATCAGTTCCTTTGCGGCGGCACGGACCGCGTTCTCGAAGTGAGGGGCGAACATGTCGTGCCAGGGCGCTTCGTCGTAGGCGCCGAGGTGGAGGACGACGAAGTAGGGCAGCCGCTCCTTTGGGGCGTACTGCGCGAAGAGGTCGTTTTCCGACCATCCCCCGAGCGAGTTGAATCCCCAGCTTCGCAGCTTCCCTAGGGTGTCGTCGACCCACGACTTGACGTCCGCAAAGTGCTGCCAGGCCGCATATCCGGGGTTGTCCAGATTGTAGCTGCGCCAGTCTTCGCCGGCCGTGACGCAGTCGACCCCGAACGACCAAAAGGGCTTGCCTTCCGGGTCGACGAAGCCGTCGGGGGAGACGGTGAAGAAGCGGGGCTTGTTGGTTCGACTCATGGCGCTCTTGGCGGGGAAACCTATGAGAGCGGAATTCGGATGGTCTCCGAAACCACCTTTGGGGGATGCGACGCCCAGCGCGAGCAGCAGTGGCAACCCAAGCGCCCAACTCATCTTCCGCCCCCGATACTCAACCCCTTTGGCTCGCGCAGTTCCAGGTCTGTGTCAGTTTGCGGGGCTGAGGCATGGGTTGTCTTGGCTCCCCGCTCTTCCGAGTCGGGGAGCAACCGCATTGTGATCATCGCTAAGTCACTGGCCGCCGGGTTTGCCAGGCTTATGGCTTGGTGGGCCAAGAAGCATCTTGGCCGTCGACTCGCTGCCGTGCGCGAGTTGATTGACCAGATAGTCCTTGTCGTCCGGGGTCAACTTGTTCCAATCGCTGCCGGTGCGCTGCTGTATCTGGGCCAGGCGGTCGGCCTGTTTCTGAGTCTCCGCAGAGGGACCGGGGTCTCGGTCCCCGCAAGCTACCGCACCCATTGCCACGACGGCCAGGAGAATCGCGTACCACTGAGTTTTCATCTCGGCTCCTACGACCCAGGATTGACCAGCCAGCTCTTGGCGTTGTCCACTTGATCGGGCCGCATGAACTTCGCATGCCCGTCGCAGAATGCGTAGTTGGCACCGCCGTTGAACTTCCGCCAGGAGTTGTACATAGCTGCCCAGAAGGTGTTCGGAGAATTCGGGGTCGCCAGCCGGATGCCCGTTGGGAGCCAGTCTCCGTACACTCCTGGGAAGACAACGCAGTAGTCGACTTCGTTATTCAAGTACACGCCACAGCCATAGCCCTTGTCGTAATACTCGTAGTTACCGTTCGCTAGCAGGATTACATCGG
The DNA here is from genome assembly GCA_035499755.1 of Fimbriimonadaceae bacterium. Lineage (GTDB taxonomy): Bacteria > Armatimonadota > Fimbriimonadia > Fimbriimonadales > Fimbriimonadaceae > JAEVZK01. Next base: position 2,301 of record DATJYD010000288.1, on the reverse strand, counting down.
CGGGACTCGAGACCTCGGTCGAGGTAGTGCTGCTAGATTGGATGCCAGTCCACTCGGTCGGAATCGTCATGATGCCTTTCGGGTTGGCGATCCCCCACGCTGTCCATCCTCCGAAGTCAGTGATAGCGTTCGGCAGGTAGGAGATAGGCTCTGGGGGACGGTTCGCCGGCAGACCGTAGAATGCGGCGTTGTTTGTAGGGCCGAACGAATCCACCGGGCACCTTAGGATTTCGACGTTCTTCGTGTAGGGGCCAAGCACGACCGCGCTCGACCAATCGGGCATCGAGGTCGGCCAGTTGCTGAAATCGCCCTGCTCGAGCCTCATGTAGCTATCGTCGAAGTCCCCGAGATAGATCTGAATCGCAGTGCTTATCTGCTTCATGTTGCTCAGATCGGACGCCTTTTTGGCGGCAAGCTTCGCTTGGGCGAAGACGGGGAAAAGGATGGCGGCGAGAATCGCGATGATCGCGATTACGACAAGAAGCTCGATAAGCGTAAACGCTCGATAACGGTTATGCATTGATATCCTCAGTGATAGCGTAGGCGTGCGTCGGTTCGGCGCACGCAGCGCCGCACGACGCGCGAACGGTAAGGGACACGGGTAAGACGGGGTGGGAGTCGGCAATCGGCTTGCGCTCCACACGGTTGACGAGTAGTCGCACCGCAAGCTGGCCGAGCTCCTCGATCGGCATCCGAACGCTTGTCAGGGCGGGTTGAGTCAAGGTCGCGAAGAACGTATCGTCGTAGCCGACGATCGCGAAGTCTTCGGGAATTGAAGCACCGGCCTCGCGGATGGCCCGCATGGCTCCTTCGGCGCAGAGATCGTTGGCGGCGAAGATCGCGGTCGGGCGCAGGGCGGCGGGCTTCGCAAGAAGCTCTTTCATCGCCGCATACCCGTGCCGCCAGTCGAATCCGGCTTGTAAGATCAAGGACTCGTCGGCGCGCACGCCATGCTCGGCGAGGGCGGCGCGGTAGCCTTCGCGCCGCGGCGCGCTCGTGACCACATCATCGGTCCCGGCGAGGTGGGCGATGCGGCGGTGGCCCAGCCCGATAAGGTGGCTGGTCGCGAGGTGGCCTCCTCGAAAGTCGTCGGCATTCACCGTGAGGGTGCCCGGCACAGGCTCGCGGAGAATCGACACATACGGGATATCCCGGCTTTCGCACTTCAGGAAGATTGGACTGTCGGCGGGAGGAAGGACGAGAACGAGCCCGTCGACCCGGGAATCGATCATCATCGCGGCCTTCGATCCGTTCTGAACCGAGGCGCCGGTGTAGAGCATCAGGTTGTAATGCGACCGAACCATCTCGTCGAGAACGCCGTTGGTGACCTGCGCACAGAAGGGGTTGTGGTCGGTGAAGGCCTCCACGTAAGGCAGCATCAGCCCAAGCACGCGCGACTTGCCGGTGGCCAGACTGCGGGCAACCGGATTGGGCAGATAGCCGAGCTGAGCGGCGGCGGCATAGATGCGCTCCCGGGTGCGGGCGCCGACCCGGATGTTCTTGCTTCGGGTTCCGTTGAGAGTCGCCGAGACGGCGGCCGCCGATGTGCCCGCCAGTTCCGCTACTTCTTTAATCGTGGTCGCCATTGCCCCGTCTGATGAAGCGTTTAATCAGTTCAGTGTAGCACTGGGACGCGCAAAGCTCGCAACAAAGTTCGATCGCCTCGCATTTCTGCTTGAACATGGTTGTCGGGCCCGGGCGAGACGCCCGTGGCACATTCGGCTCATAATGATAAAGCGGTTCATCAGAGTTGAGGACAACGTTCGCACTGCTGTTTCTCGGGCTGGGGCTTCTCTCGGCGCTGGCCTGGCTCGCCCAGCCCCCTGCCGGCAAGCCGGGCAAGGTCACAATCGTTCGGCTCTCCGACAGCAACAATCTGCGGGTTGCCCAGGATGACCTGTTCGTCGAGCTCAACCCGAAGTTCGACCTCCAACTCGATCCGAACGCGAGTGGAGTCGAGACCGTCATCGTGCAATCGATGGCAGGGGTCGGGCCAGATCTATTCGATTGCTTCGACCCCTCGCAACTCTCCGCCTATGTGCGGTCGGGAATCGCTTGGGATATCACCGATGAGCTCGCCAAGCACGGGATCGACATCCGCAAGGACTGCTTCGAGGGCATTCTGAAAACCACGATCTACGACGGCAGGGTCTATGGCGTGCCCACCAACATCGCGGCCGACGGGATCTGGTTTCACAAGGACCTGTTCCGCGAGAACGGGATTCCCGTCCACAAAGGCCCCTGGAAATGGTCGGAGTTCCTGCCGATTGCGGAAAAGCTGACGGTTCGCGACCGGAGCGG
>DATJYD010000287.1:0-3681 GCA_035499755.1 Fimbriimonadaceae bacterium | reverse complement strand
TGATCCTTCGTCTGGCACGATGGCAAATCCCTGTACGATGAAGTGCAGTGGTTGTCGGATGCGTCGATGACCCCCGGCCATGCTCGCATGCTCGTCCTGGAATGTCTGGCAAAGGACGAGCGTGCCTGGCAAGCCGAGATACTCTACGGCGACGGCCAGTTCGAGCAGGCCCGGCGTTCTGGACACGGCATAATCAGGCTGCTGCTTGACGGTGAGAGATCTCGCCAAGACGAACTCGCGCCCCCGTGGTACTTAGCGTCCTTTCAGCGACCCGCTCCCTAACTCGCGCAGAGCTCGCAGCAGGGGGTTCGGGGGTTGTGGTCTAGCCTGACAGTCCGCAAGCGTCTGGACCGAATGACCCCGGCTTGTTCAGCTCTTGCGATAGCCAGTCAGTTCGGATTGGGTTCTTCTTTTTTCTCCAAGGTACTCCGGCGAACAAGCTCAACGGCGAGTTGGACCCGGCTTTCGAGACGCAGCTTGGAGAGCACTCGGCAAACCAGAGTATTGACGCTTTGCTCTTTGAGAGCGAGCGTCTCGGCGATCTTGCGATTGGACATGCCGCGGGCGACCAGTTGGGCGATCTCGTACTCCCGGTTTGTCAAGCCGTAGGGGTTCGCGCTCAGCCGCGGTCTCTTCTTGAAGACAGGGGGAGGGGGCCCGGCTGCGTCTTTCACCCTTTGGATCAGCTCCTCGATGGGAGCTTCGCTGGATACTCGCTGCTTAAAGCCGGGGAACTCTCGAGACGGATCACCGAAGAGGATCGGGGCGACGTGCCCGAACGTCGCGGCACCAAGGAGGTAGTTCGTATCCACGAGGCTCAAGGTATCGCTATCGACCACCATCACCAAGCGCTCACCCGGCTGAACGCTATGGGTCAGTTCTCTCACGGAGGCGCCCGTTTCCGGCCTTAGTGCAGGTTCACCCGCGAGCAGTTTGGCCAAGGCCTCTCTCAGTATCCGATTGGGCGAACAGACGGCGACTCTCATGGTGGTCTTTATAGCTAATACGAACGGAACTTGGCTCAGTGTATCCGCTTCTTAGTGGTCTGAGCTAATCGCTAAAGGCGCACTGCCTCCTGAGTCTTGCACTTGCATGTTAATCCAGGTTCGAGAAAGACAGAGAAACAGGTAACTTTACTGGCTATTTTTACAAGCACCATCGGTGTAGCATCGTGGCGTCGCAGTCGAGACCTTAGCCCAACCAACTTCCGCGACGAAGGGAAGTCTGTTGGGCTATTTCGATTCCCACCCGGCTTTCCGTAGGGCTGGTGATTCGAGATGTATCTACGATTGGGTCTTCTGACGCTTTTCTGCATTCTTCTTCTCGCGGTCTTTGGGGCGGCCCCTCAACAACAACAGGACAACGGGGTTGGCACAGGCACCGGCGGCGTCGGCACCGGGACGGGAGGCGTCGGAAGCACGATTCCACTCACGACTACGACTTACGGCATTGTTGCCATCGATGAGAAGCGCTCGGCCAGTTCCTACGGCTATTTCGGATCGCCTCCTTCTTGGCAGACTTTGACCGGCCGTCACATAGCGGGGGCGAGATACATGATCACCACGACGACGACGCAGATTCCGACGCCGCCGGGGACGGATATCACGTCGGAAGAACAGAGGTCCATCATCGAAGTCGCTCCCGGGACCGAACTCGGTTACCCCTCGGGCTCCAACATGCTGGATGTTGAGCTCTTCCCAGGGTCTGGCAACTACGGCGGAGGCTTTCTCAGCGGGTCCTATTTCGATGTCCAGACATCAAGCACGGACGCGATTGCCTCGGGAAACGTGCTCGAATACTGGATTGGCGTCTATGTGGTCTATCACCACGCCGACGGATCGACGACAAACGGCACCGTTCAGTGGTGTCATTACAAGTATGCGCTGATGAAGAACGACTGTGGCGATGCCAGCGTCACGACTCGCAAGACCTACGGGCAGCCAAACGGGGGGAGCGGCATTCCGGCGACGGACCCCAACGCGCCGCTTCGAAACGTCAAGTACGGGGGATGGACCTACAACGGAGGGCTGTTCGTCGGCTTCATGCCTGCACTCGGACAAGACGCCAGTGGAACGGCGAGGGCCGACTTCTTTGTCACGACCGAAGACCCCAACTACGCCAACTCGCCAGTCGCTGGCCTGTCGTTGTTCGACATGGGAACGCCGCAAGCGGGCGCCAGCGGCGAATATACGGGATTGAGTGGCGGCTTCGATGTCGGCCTTTATGTGTCGTCGGTGCCCTCCGGGCTCGGCGAATCCAGCGTCGATTGGGCCAACCAGTTGTCGATTACCCCGGACGGTAGCTACGCCTCCCATATCAGCTTGACGGACGGAAGCAGCAACGACTATCTCGTCTTCAGCTTTCCGCCCGGCTCGGTCGGTATGGCCCTCGCCATGGTGAATGAGTCGAACTACACCTCCGGCTCTTCGATGTACTGGCACTACTTTGCCAGCGACGGCTACAAGGGAGCTTTAGGTGCCAACGGCTTTCCCTTTGACGACAGCGAGCCGAGGGTCTGGTACCTCGTGGCGCAAAGCTGAAGCATGATGCCAACGATCCGATAGGTCGGAGAATGCCATGAAGCCAGTTATCTCCAGAATCGCGGTCGGCGTCGGCGTATTGGGCGTCGTTGCGGCCCTTGTCGTTTCGCGCATGCCGCGCAACACCAAGCCAACACCGTTGACTCCCTTACGGTCGGCGCAGATCGAGCGTTCTCAAGCCGATGCGCGTTTCAATGAGCCCATCGCGGAAACGACGTATCGAACGTTCATTGAGAAGTACCGCTCGAGTCCAGATCCGCATATCCAAGATGAAGTCGGAGCAGCCCGGATTCGTCTAGCCTATGTCACGGCCAGGCCCGCCCAATCGGGCTCGCCGGCCAAGAGGCTTATGCACGCGGGGGTGCAAGATCCCAAGGAGAAGGGTCGATACGAAAGGGCGCGCCAGATCCTCCTGGAAGCAGCGAAGGACTACAAGGGCGCGGGCCGGATGACTTCGGACTTCGGAGGGGTGAAGGATCAGGCCCTTTACCAAGCCGCCGTTTGCCTTAACGCCGAGGGCCGGACCGCCGAGTACCGCGCCGCTCTCGTCGACTTCATCAAGACTGAGCCGCTAAGCCCCCTCGTCGATGCCGCCCATAAGCGGATCGTCAAGCTGGACGGCAAGGATCGGCCGGAGATCGATGCCCTTCTTCAGACGGCTCACGACAAGCAGCAGAAGGAGGTTCGCTTCGAAATGAGCGTCTGCGGCCCCAAGTGCATCGTCAAGCTGCTGCAGATCCTCAACGCCCCGAATCACCGCGCCAACTCGGCTATCCCGAGCTACCAGGCGATCGCCAAGCTCTGCGGCACCACCGACAAGGGCACGAGCCTTCAAGGTTTGCGCAAAGGGCTCAAGGAACTCAATCTCGACTATTACGGCTTCGAGGTCGGCCGAGCAGACATCCCCAACGTCAAGACGCCCGCGATCCTCTACGCCGACAACCACTACCTCGTCGTGGAGAAGATCAGGGACTTGGCCCTCACCGTCTACGACCCCATGTCCGAGCGGGAACGCACCATCGATCTTTCGCGCCTCCCCGCCGATCAGTGCAGCGCCATCATGCTGCTGCCGGAGGCCCCCAAGCTGTCCGCCAACTAACCAATCCAGCCCAGAGGCCCGACGCCGGGCCGCCCGAGCCTA
>DATJYD010000286.1:0-4245 GCA_035499755.1 Fimbriimonadaceae bacterium | reverse complement strand
GCGGCTGCCCACCGCCAACGAGCTCGTCTGGGACAACTACAACTTTTTTGTGATCGGCTACAGCGCGACCGAGCGTCCGTCGGATTCGATCCTCTCGATCGCGGCCGGCGCCAGCGGCGTCGGCCTTTCCTTCTATCGCGGCTCCACGCTGCCGGACCCGAAGGAGGTCCTTCTCGGCGAGGGCAAGCAGAACCGCTTCATCCGGCTCGACTCGGCGAAGGTCCTGGACAGACCCGAGATCGAGGCGCTGATCGCCGCGGCGATCGCGCAGGCGCGTGTGCCCTTGGCGAAGAGCGGGCGCGGGCGCCTGATCGTGCGGTCGGTGTCGAAGAAGCAGCGCGCCCGTCGGAAGTAGCGCACGGCCGGACGGACAGTCCACGGGACTTCTTTTTCTGCGGGGCGGCGCGAAGATCGACGGCGCGCGCTCCGTCGACGAGGGCGGCTTCGTGGTCCTCGACCGCGAAGGCCAGACGCTGACGATCGAGCCCGGCGCCGCGGACTCGACGATCCTGCTCCTGTCCGGAGCGCCGATCGCCGAGCCGGTCGCCGGCTACGGGCCGTTCGCGATGAACACGGAGAACGAGATCCACCGCGCGATCGCCGACTACCGGTCGGGGAAGATGGGGCGCCTGGATTCGACGGCCTGAAGGCCGCTCCTGCTACGGCGGGGAGTGGAGAGGCCGCGGCAGATCCGACGGGTAATCGGTCGTCCGCGAGGCGTCGTCTCGAAGTGCAGGATGGCTGAAATCTGATTCCATGTCCCACACATGTCCTGGGGTGGCTGAAATCAGAAATCCGGACTGACCCTCGACAACGCTGGCAGGACGGCGTGCTGCCCTAGTCCGCGGGACGAGCAGAAATCGCGATGGCGGCGAACTCGCCGCTCCGGATCACGGCCTCGGCTTCAGTGTTTTTGGTCGCGGTTCGCGCTGCACCCGTTCGATCGAAGGGCGTCCCGGGACTTCGAGAGTCAGCTTCGCGATCTTGCCCTGTGCATTCTCGGAGAACACCATGTTGCCCGCGGTCTCTGTGAACCAGATGTTGTTGTCCGGCCCTGTGACGATGCCGCCGGGCTGACTGCCTTCGGTGGGAATGGGGAATTCCGTGATCTTGCCGGAGATCGTGATCCGTCCGACCTTGTTCCCTTTGCGCTCGGTGAACCACATCGCTCCGTCCGGGCCCGCGGTGATCGCATTGGGCTCGCTATCCGCGGTTGGGATTGGAAACTCCGTGATCTCTCCCGATGTCGTGATCCGGCCGATTCGATTGGCCATGACCTGCGTGAACCAGAGTGCGCCGTCCGGGCCGGTGGCGATTTTCAAGGGCGCGGCGTCGACGGGGAACTCGGTGACGATTCCCGTGGTCGTAATACGCCCGATCTGCATCGCGTTGGTCTCGGCGAACCAAAGCGCACCGTCGGGGCCCGCGGCGATCCCGGCCGGACTGATCGCATAGTACGGCTGCGTCGGGAGATCGAAGAGCGTGATGGTCCCGACGGTGCTGATCCGTCCGACCACGCCGGCATCCCATTCGGTGAACCACATGTGGTCGTCGGAACCGCTCGTGATCTCGATCGGTCCGTCGCCGATCATGAAAATCGCGGTCGGTCCGAACTCTGAGATCGCTCCGTCCGTCGTGATCCGCCCGATCTTGCTGGCAAATCCTTCGGTGAACCAAAGGGCGCCGTCCGCACCGACTGTAATGCCTCCCGGCTCGCTCAACGGCGTCGGGACAGGGTACTCCGTGAGCTCGCCGTCGGTCGTGATGCGGCCAATCCTCGTCCCTCGAAGCTCGGTGAACCAGAGCGCTCCGTCGGGGCCCGCCGTGATGTTCAACGGCACGCTGCGCGCGTCGGGGACCGGGTACTCGGTGATCGTCTGGGGGAGAGCGACTCCGGAGAAACATGCGAGGATGACCGCGACGAGTGGCGTCGGACGGTCCTGCAATGTCGCCTCGCTTCGCTCCGAACTGAGTGAACGGTATCACACGGTCAGCCGCTGGGCCGATAAGGCCAGTCCGGATGGAGGCCTACCAGCAGGACGGCGCGCTGCCTAGCCGGACAGCGGTGTAAGTGAGGATCGGCGAGAAACGGCGTTCCCGCGCCGGAGCGCGGAATCCTAGGGGCGGGGCTTGTCCCTGCCCTGACGGTCGCCCGGCGAATTCCGAGCGACGGCTGCTCCTCCACCGCGACCGAGTCGGCGGGCAGGAGGACGGAGCTGGTCAGCGTGTACTTCGCGGCATCGAACATCTTGCCCGGGATCAGCGGCGGGACGGCTTTGCTTGCCAGCGCCTCGATGCGCGCTTTGAACTTCGCGACTTCCAGAGGGTTCTCCGCGGCGCCGTTCGTCGACTCCAACGGATCGGTCGAACCATGGTTTCGATCCGGCTGTGGCGCCTGGGCCTCCGAGGAATGGAACGAATCCGGACCCGCTCCGGAACTCTTCATCGAGACCTTGAATCGCCGATTGAGAGGGCCTTGGGGTCAGACCTGATTCTCTGATTATCCGGAGGTGGTCGAGCGAGCCTTGATGAGGCTGCGAAGCCGGGCGCGGAGGCTCTCGCCGGTCTGTAGCTGGCTCTCGAAGTGAATAGGCTCAGTCCTGGTTTCATGGGCTCTGGGGCCATTGAAGACCCAGGGCCTTCGAGAGGAAGATTGCCATCTGCGCACGGGTGACGGTGTCGTCGGGGCAGAAGTTCCCGCCTCCGCAGCCGAGCGTTATGCCCGATGCGGCTAACGCCTCGATCCATCTATGAGTCGTCGCGGCCGAGTCGCTCCTTCCCCCGCGCCGTGACGCAAGCGACGGCGCCGCCATCTCAGATCGAAAGGCCGGGATCGCCCTCAAGGACTTGCTGGCGCAGCAAGGGCCGCTCGCCCGGTTTCCAGAGTGATGCCGTGTGGACGACCCGGTAGCGAAGAGGACCGCCATCGGGACGATCGCTGCGCGTGATCGGGCGGGGGATGCAGACGAACTCGGTCCGCATTTCGTCGCCGGTGAGCCGCACCGTCGCATAGCCGTGACCGCCGAGGTCCACGAATTCGAGGTGCGGGGAAAGGTTCGGATTGGAAAGGGCTTTAGCGCGCTTCAGGTCGAACGTCCTGGCGTATTCGAGGCACGAGCGGACGCCGTGCTTCAATAGCATGTTGTGGGTCCATTCGGGCTGACCCGCTGGCCCCTCGACCAGGAACAGCGCACGGAGGGGGTCGTCCTTGGGAAGTTTGTGCTCGAGAGCCTCCATCGTCCCAGGGCTGGACAGCGACGCGCCGACGAAACTGATCCCGACCGGCTCGAATTTGGCGGGCGGCAATAGAGCGGCGGCATAGCCGGCCCAGAAGCTGTGACGGTCGCCCGACACGATCGCGAATCCGGTGATCTTCGAATCGCGGACGAGATCGTAGATTTCGGCACGCTCGTGGAAGGCGCTGCCCCAGTCATAGCCAGGGATGAACAGCGCGAAGGTGTCGGCCGGCCACTTCTGCTTGGTCAGTCCATCCGGAAGGTTCTGCGGGTCGGCGCGAGAATCGAGGGCGCCCTGCGAGTTGCCCCAGATCTTCCAGGTGGCCGTGGACCGGCGGAGCGCGTCCATGAACCATTTCTTCTGCTCGGCTCCGAGGATCGTGCGCGGCGGTGAGTCCTTTCGCGGATTCGGGATGCGGGTCTCGCCGAAGGTCAGCTCGGCGGGCGGATTGCCGCCGTTGAAGGTGCGCCCGAAGTCGAGCGCGATCGTGGCCGGTTCCGAGAACATCCCGCCGAACGTCTCGTCGTAGATCTTCTCCACGCCCTCGGCGTCCGTCGGGTTGTCGCCGCAGAAGCTGTGCTGGTCGGTGAGAAGGAGATCGAGGTGCCGGCCGTAGCGGAAGGACCGATAGCCGATCAGGCTGTGGATGGCCTTCAGATTGTTGGGTTCGATCCCGAGGAAGCTGTCGTCCCACTTTTCGATCTTCACGTTCTTCACGTCCACCGTGCCGAACGTGTCGAGCGAGCCGCTCGGCGCCTTCACGCGCGCGGGGACGTATTCGAACCATGCCTGGTTGGCGGCGACCTTGATGGTCTGGCCCGGCCGCGGCTCGCCCCCGGCCTGTTGGATGCTCTGCCGGCCCTGCCAGGAGAACTCGTGGTTGTCCCACATGGCGACGAACGGCCAGCGCGCTCGCGCGTCCTGCAGGTCGGCATCGGCCAGGTACCCCTTGTAGACGATGCGATAGCCCTCGAGCGTGAGCGGGTAATGGAAGTTGCTGGTCTTGCC
>DATJYD010000285.1:0-2512 GCA_035499755.1 Fimbriimonadaceae bacterium | reverse complement strand
CTTCCAAGTTTGCGAGCGACGACCAAGGGCCTGACGTCCGGCGGGGCCCAGTCAGCCCCTGATCTCTCGCTCCCAGGCGATGGGGTCGCCATAGCCGAGTTCCTCGACTCCGAAGGCCTTGAACGCCTCGACGGCCAGACCGCGACGGTAGATTCCGAAGGTCGTCACATGCGCGACCATCCCGCCGAATGTGAACGTCTCGGGCGGCTCGCACAACTCGTCCACGAACGTCAGGTCCCATTGCCCTTGCTCGCGAATCCGGCGGACGAGGCCTCCGAACATCGGATAGGCGATCTCCATGCGGCGGATCATTCCGGCGACGGTTCGGTCCCGCTCCTCCGGCAGGTCGCGATGCTCCAGAGCCGCTACCCAGACTTCCTTCCCGAATATCATCCGGTCGAGAAGATCGCGTAGCGACTTCTGCCAGGGTTCGAATGGCATCGCACGCGAGGGCGCGGCCAATGGGGCATCGAGCTTGTCGTCGCCCAGCTCTTTGGCGCATTCCAGCATTTTGCGGGTGAGCCACATGTCATGTTCCAGCAGTCGGTCGAGCAGATCCATCGTTTCTCCTGGCACGAGCGCGAGATTTGAGCGAAAATGAACGTCGTTCGGGGCATGGAGAAGCCAGTGCCGCCTCCCCTTCCGCATTGCGCTCGGCGTCGAACCGAAAGCTCTCCGGAAGCCGCGGATGAACCCTTCGAGCGATTCGTAGCCCGCCTCGAAGGCGATCTCGGTCACGGAGCCGGACTCGTTCGATAGCCGGTACGCCGCTCTTTCGAGGAGCAGGCGCCGACGAAGTTCACCCGGCGTCTCCCCCATTACTTCCTTGAAGACGCGGTGGAAGTGGAAGCGGCTGTAAGCCGCTCCTTTCGCCATCTCCTCCGGGCTGGGAGCGATCGCGTCCTCCAGAATCCGGCGCGCCGCTCTTTTCAGGTCTTCCCGCTTGTTCATTTCTCAGCAGTTCGTTCGTGCAATCCCATGGTGCGTCCACGCGCTTGTCAGATCCTTGACCGCCATTGCTCAAAGTGCGGTCGGCCCAGCGGATACGTCTGTTCATGCAGATGAGCTATCCAAATATGGATCCGTCGTGGGTCGACTATCAACGGAAGATGGACGACGGCACCATGCGGACCCTCGTCATTCTCCACCGAGTCTATGCCGGAGTGACGGGTTTGCTCTCATGCTGCTTCGGCGGATATCTCCTTTTGTTCCTCGGCGTCTTTAGTTCGGCCTTCGCGACAGCCAAACCGGAGAACCGGCCGCCGCCTGGGTTCTTCGGGTTTTTCGCCGGCATTTGGGTTTATTGCATCGCCGCGTTCCTCTTGTCCGTCGTGCTGAACCTCCTCGCCGCGAACTGGCTCCGAGATCGGCGCAACTGGGTCGGGGTAACCGTCGTTTCGGCCTTAAACTGCCTCTCAGGAGTCCTCGGCATCGCCCTTGCCGTCTTCACCTTGGTCATGATCAATCGCCCGCACATCCGGGAGACCTTCGAGTGAGCGCGGTCATTCGGGTCTCCACCTCGGGCGAGGGCGACATGCGCGACATGACGGATTCCGTCGCCGGCGCAGTCCGCCAATCGGGCGTCCGGGACGGGATCGTCACGGCCTTTGTGATCGGATCCACCGCCGCGATCACAACGATCGAATTCGAGCCTGGGCTTCGCGAGGATATGCCGGCCGCGCTGGAACGGGTTGCGCCGAGAGACGCCCATTACGCCCACGAGGCCACGTGGCATGACGACAACGGCCATTCGCACATTCGCGCGTCCATGATCGGCCCATCCTTGACCGTGCCCGTCGTCGACGGCCGTCTCACCCTCGGGACCTGGCAGCAGATCGTCCTCCTGGAGTTCGACACTCGGCCCAGAGACCGGCAGGTCGTCGTCCAGGTGATCGGCGAGCGGCGGTAACCTCACGGGATGCGGGCGGTCGTGCAGCGAGTTTCGAGGGCCGCCGTGTCGATCGACGGCAGGATCGTCGGCCGTTGCGACCGGGGCTTGCTGGTTCTCGTCGCAGCGCACCGGGACGACACCGTGGCAAACGCCGCGAAGATGGCGGATCGGGTCGCCAAGCTAAGGATCTTTAACGACTCGGAAGGGAAGATGAATCTCGCCCTTGGCGATCTCGAGCCGGCCGGCTCCGTACTTGCCGTCTCGAACTTTACGCTCTACGGAGAAACCGCCAAGAACCGCCGGCCAAGCTTCATCGAGTCCGCTCCCTACGATCGCGGGCAGGAGCTTTATGAGGCTTTCCTGGCAGCCCTTCGCGTGCTCGGCGTCGACTACGAGACCGGCGCTTTCGGCGCGATGATGGACGTCGAACTGGTCAACGACGGCCCCGTCACCGTGATCCTGGAAGCGTGAAGAAGGCCCGTCGCGCCGGGCTACCCGGCCGGCTCCTGCCACCCCTTCTTGCCCCGATAGATCCAGAGGTCGCGGAGGGCCTTCTGAGCCGCCGTCGCATTGGGATCATCCTGGACTTCGTAGACCCTTCGGGTCACGCGGCCGGCGGTG
>DATJYD010000284.1:0-3310 GCA_035499755.1 Fimbriimonadaceae bacterium | reverse complement strand
GAGGCCTGGCCGCCGGTTAAGCCTGGGCCGGAGGATGGAAGAAGGTTCCGGACAAGCCCGGGACTGCGTCGCACGACGCCGTATCGGAGGCTTGAAGCGGATCGAGCCGCGCGCCAGCAGGCGCAACGTCCGCATCGGCGGGAGGAAAGATTTGCGGCTTGGCGAGCGCAAAACCCTGCTTAAGGGGAGATCGCTTCTCCGCGCAACGGCACTGCACGAAGCCGGGCTCGCCGGGCTTTGGCGCCCTCATCTCGTATCCGACAACCCGGCCGCAGCAAGTGACCGGCGCCTCGATCCTCTGGATCGGCGCCGTCGGGCACTGGACGCCGGCCGGCGTCAACGGAAAGCCCGAGGTGATGGAAACGAGACCGACGGCGAGGGCGAGCACGAACAGCAAAATGCTGTGCGCGCCTCCGCCGCTTCGCGTCCTGGCCTCAGGCATGACAGGTCATTCTACAACACGAGCGGCCTGGATGTCGGCACGAGTGGGTTGGAACGCGGGCGCCCGGGCTCCACTTTGCCAGCCGTGGCGCTTTCAACGCGGAGACGCGGGGACGCCGGCGAAGAAGAGGCTGCCGGTCTAACATCTTTGGCGCCGGGATTCCGGAGCCGAATGAACTCGGCGGTCCCGGCCTTAGTGATCCCCGGTGTGCTTTTCCTCTTGCGAGCCGCGAGCCACGGTGTCGGTCGGGGGGACGAATTTGATCTCTTGGCCGTAGGGTTCTTCCACCTGATGCTCCGAGATGGCGCTCTCGAGCTGCCGCTTCCCGTCTTCGATGCTCCGCTTCAGATCGCCCATGCCCTTGCCGAGGTTTCGCATCAGTTCGGGAAACCTCTCGCCGCCGAACAACAGAAGCGCGACGATCGCTAGGATGATGAGATGGCTAGGCTCGAACATGTTGCCGGTTCCCTTTCTACGTCCGGCCGCAATCAGCCGATCCGCGAAGATCCAAGTCAGAGTATGAAGCAGGTTTAATCTCTTTCGTGCGTTGGACGACTGAAGTTCATGGTGGCGAGGTTCCGATACTCGCGGACGACGATCCGCGACAGCCCGTCGTCGTGCTCGCCCACGGCGCGGGAAGCCATATGGAGCACAAGACCATGGAGTGGCTCGCCCAGATCGTGCGCGAGTCGGGCGCGCGAGTCGTCCGCTTCAACTTCCTCTACCGCGCGCAGGGCCGGGGGATGCCGGACCGGATGCCGACCCTCATCGGAACCTACGAGGCCGTTATCGATTCCGTGCGCAAGCATCTCGAAGTCGAGCGGCTGATCATCGGCGGCCACTCGATGGGAGGGCGTGTCGCCTCGATGCTGCTGGCCCAATCCCACGCCGCCGACGGCCTCCTGCTCTTCGGCTACCCTCTTCATCCCCCCGGCCAGCCGGAGAAGCTTCGCGACGCCCATCTCGCGGCGATCGAGGTGCCGACGCTCCAGCTCAACGGCACGGAAGACGAGTTCTGCACGCGGTCGATCATGGAGAAGATCGCGCTGCCCAAGCAGTGGACTCCCCACTGGATCGAAGGCGCGGACCACAGCTACTCGGTGCGCAAGACCACCGGCCGAACGCGGCCGCAGGTCGCGGAGGAGATCCGGGAGACATTGACCGATTGGGTCTCCAGGAAGAGCTAAGGTAGTGTCCTCGAATGCGGAGTCGGGCGCCCGATCGAGTACGGCTGGAGAGTGAGCGGCTGGTCCTGCGCGTGCTGCATCGTGGCGACGAAGTCGCGATCGCTCGCTTCTATACCGAGAACCAGGCCTTCCTCCAACCCTATGCGCCAACCTTCGGCCAAGAGCTGTTCTCCGTCCGCGGGTGGCGAGACCGGATCGAGGCGATTCACGCCGAGTACCGCCATGGCCGCGCTCTTCGCCTCGTCCTCATCGCGAAGGAAGATCCCGCCCGTATCATCGGCGTCGCGAACTTCACAATGATCACCGGCTTTCCGACCTTCCTGTGCAACCTCGGCTACTCGATCGCCGAGTCGGAGCAGGGCAAAGGACTGATGACCGAAGGGCTCGGCGTGGCGATCGCCTATGTATTCCGGGAGGTCGGCCTCCATCGGATCGAGGCGAACTACATGCCGTCGAACACCCGCAGCGCTCGGGTGCTCGAGAAGCTCGGTTTCACGATCGAGGGGCAGGCCAGCCGCTACATCCTGATCAACGGCCGCTGGGAGGATCACGTCCGCACTAGCTTGACGAATCCGGATTGGCACGCGGCCCCCTAGGCCTGGCCTCGGCCTGGGCGAGGGTCGGCTCGGCCCTTCGGGCCTGACCTGCCTTTGAGATTTGCATCCAGAGGAGGCACTCTTCAACCAACTGATCTTCACGGCCCGTCCGACACAATACGGAAATGCGGCGATGCCGATGGTGTAGAACCATCTTGGAGATCGAATGGTGAAAGGGAGAGTTCTGTTTTCGTGTCTGGTCGGGCTGATGGCGGCGGCAGCCTGTGCGCAAGTCACGGTAGACGTGGCCCGGGCGAAGACGGCGGCGGACGCGTCCGCCCTCGCCGACCGCGTCGTCCGCCAATACACCGCGAACTTCGATCGGGCTACCGCCCGCACGCGGGCGGAACTGATTCGGGCGGGAGTGCTGAACCCGAAATACCCGCTCAGCTTCCCGACCACCGTCTGGCTCGCGAAAAACGGGGTTCGCGCCGCCGCCGGTCCCCCCCGAGGACCGCGCCCGCGATCGCCGGGCCTGACCTTGTCCTTCGACTCCAGCGGCTCCCGCGCCTTTCCGCCGGCCTACCAGGCCAAGCTCCAGACGATCTTCAACGACGCACAGGCGACGATGAACACCGTATTCGGCCTGCCCGCGGTCTCCGGAACGGTCGCGGTCAAGGATTACAACGCGGACATCTCGGATCGCGGCTTCATCTCCGGCGGCTTCTACATCCCGAACGCCAACCCGCCCGAGATCCACTTTCCCGAATACTCGGACGACGCGAGCACCGCCGTCAACTTCATCCACGTCCTCCTCCTCGCGTATCTCGGCCCGGATCAGTACGGGTACGACGCCTTCAATGAGGGGCTGGTGCGGGCCGCGACCATGCAGATCGCCCGTACCCCCGCCGCCCTCCCCGGCTTCGACCAAGACGCGATCGGAATCGTCCTCGACAACAGCTACGACGTCGGCCCTTGGTACGACTGGTACAACCAACGCGCGCTGGGCGGAGCCCAGTTCGTCGCTCCCAATCTCGCGAACCAGCCGCTGAACAACGGCGTGGGCGGCATCTGGCTGCTTCGCTACCAAATGGCGGGGTCGGCCTGGCTCAAGGTGCTCGTCGAGCAGCCCAACTTCATCTCCG
>DATJYD010000283.1:0-2224 GCA_035499755.1 Fimbriimonadaceae bacterium | reverse complement strand
TTCAGCCACTCCCAGCGAATCGGGAAAGGCCCGTCATGCCGGACCATGAAGTAACTGGCGCGGAAGCTCGAGAGATTGTGAAAGAAGTGCGATCCCTGGCTGAGTTCGACATTCATCTCGGGCAGTGTGGCCTCCACAATGGTCCTGGCTCCCGAGATTTGGCTCCAGTCCACGGGAATTCCCAGCGACGGGTGAGAGCTGCCCCATCGCCCAAAGCCAATCAGCAGGTACGGCCGATGCTCCTGCGAGAGCTCGCGGTTGACGGCCTCCAGTTCCTGCGCGATCCGCGGCGTCTGCATGGGCGCGAAGTTTTCCGGCCTGACAAATACCACGTCATAGATGTTGGTCTCGACACCATTGCCCATAACTCGGTCGGAGGCCACGACGGCTGCGGCACTGGTCAGATCTTCCGCGCCGACGTCCACGACATCGTCCGACACAACCATCGGGCGCACTTGCAGGAAGCCTAGCCGAAAGGCGGCCGCTCCCTCGCGAGGCTGTTCCATGGTGGCTGCGAACTCGATCTCGACCTTGGCCTGCATGGCATCTTCCGCGGCGGCGAGGAGTGCCTTCACCATCCGGTTCAGGGGAAACTGCTCCAACTGAAGCAGGGGAGCGAAGTTCAGAATCCGAGGGCCGCGCGAGCCGGTCCCGGGGATGACACGGTCGCGCGCAGGGTCGTAGGTGGAGGCAACGAAGCGGAGAGTCTCATCGTCCTCGGCTTCTTTCATGCCGGCCCGCGTCAGATACTCGACTTCGCTGACCGGATCGTAATCGGGCGGCTTGCCCATATTGACGGCCCAGAATTCAGCTTGCGTGCCGCTGATCATGTCGCCTACCGAAGCGAACGGCGGCGGCTTCTGGGGATACGCGGGCGAGTAGGTCCAGCTGACGCCGCCATCGACGATCGTCTTGCCCAGTCCCAGGGCGAGATTGACGACACCGTCTTCCGGCCGGGCCGGCGGCAGTGAATAAAAGTTATAGGAGCGCGCGACGCCGGACACATCCGGGTAGAAGCGATCGCCGTGACGGCGTCCCACGACCTCCTGGATGATCACCGCCATCTTCTCTTCTGAGGGCTCGCGGCCGGTGCTGACAATGTAGTCGCGGGCCTCGCGAAAGTAGGTCGAGGCATAAACAAACTTGATCGCCTCCACCAGCCGGCGGAAACGCGTATCCGCGTCGAGCTGGTCGTTCGGGATCATCTTGGTGGCGTAGACGCCCGCGAAGGGATGATCGAGCGCGTCCTCCAGAAGGCTGGAGGAACGAATCGCCAGCGGGGTCTTCACCTGCTGGCTCAAGGCTCGAAGATCGCCGAGCAATTCGGGAGGAAGGTCCGCCTGCTGAAAGGCATGCCCGATGCGGTCGTCGGGGAGCTCCTCGTAGCGCAGCTCATCGAGGCGGTTAAGCTCGAGGAACTCATCGAAGCAGGCGGTGGCGATGACCGCCATCGTGGGAACGCTGACCTCGACGCCGGGATCGAGGACCTCTTTGACCGCGTCGGCGAGCAGGTCTTTGATGAAGACCAGACCGCTCGCCTTGCCTCCAATCGCTCCGCTGCCCAGCTGGGTGAAGCGAAAGTTGCCGTCCCAGAAATTGCGGTCGAAGGACGGAAGATGACGGATTGCCGGCCTGGTCTCGATCATCTCAGACTCCGAGGCTGTTCCCAGAGTACGCCAGCCCGCTACTCACCGGCCCGGCAAACCGCTTACACCCACCCCCGCTCGTGGCAGGCCTTCGCCACGCGGCCAATCGCGATGGCATAAGCGGCATCGCGCATGTAGAGCTTCTCGCGGCGGGCAAGGTTGGAGACCGCGATGTAAGCCGAGGTCATCTTGACATCGAGCTTGCCCAGCACCTCGTCCTTCTCCCAGAAGTAGTTCATATTGCTCTGCACCTGCTCGAAGTAGCTACAGGTGACGCCGCCCGCGTTTGCCAGAAAGTCGGGAATCAGCAGGATACCGCGCGCCTGGATCTGAGCGTCGGCTTCCGGAGTCGTAGGTCCGTTGGCGCCTTCGGCGATGATGCGCACGCTGGACGCGATCTTGCCTACGTTCTCGCCGGTAATCTGGTTCTCGATCGCCGCGGGAATGAGGATATCGACCTTCTGCTCGATCCAGGCGTCGCCGGGCAGAAGCTCGTAGCCAAGTTCTACTGCCTTGGTCTTGCTAATGCCACCGAAGCGGTCAGTGATGTTGAGCAGGGCCGTCCAGTCCACTCCGTC
>DATJYD010000282.1:0-2039 GCA_035499755.1 Fimbriimonadaceae bacterium | reverse complement strand
TGCCTCTCCAGGTGATCTGCTACGAGCGTGCGGACGACCTCGGATTCGGCGTCTCCGGCGCGGTGACTCGCGCGCGCGCCATCAAGGTGAGCTTTCCCAATCTCGATCCGGCGGAGATCCCGATGGCGTCCGCGGTTACGGAGGAGAAGCTCGTCTATCTTCTCGACCCGATCGGAGCGAGCCGGCGTCCGGCCGGTGTGCGAGCGATGGACCGGATGATCCGCCTCATGCCGGGCGCCCGGAAGACGCCTCATCAAGCGATCGAGTTGACTCGGGCGCCCGAGTTTCTGCATAAGGCCGGCGGGCTCGTTCTCTCTCTCGGCCAGTTCAACCAGTGGGTCGCATCCCAACTTCTCGGTACGGCTCAGCTTTGGCCCGGCACACCGGTCGCCGAAGCCTTGATCGAAGGCGAAGCCGTCGCTGGCGTGCGGCTGATGGACCAGGGCACGGACAAGCAGGGCCATCCTACCGCCGAATATATGCCGGGAATGGACGTCCGGGCGGCTCTGACCGTCGTCGGAGACGGGCCGGTTGGAGCGATCGGCCGGCAACTGGATTCGCATTTCGGATTGCCGCCCGGCCACGCTCAGCACGATTGGGCGGTCGGGATGAAGTTGGTGGTCGATCTCCCGGAGAGCCCGTCGGGAGATGCGCCGGCCCAATTGGCGGCGGGAACCGTGATCCACACGGTCGGCTATCCGGAGCCGGAGATCTTCGGCTTCCTCTACGTCTGCCCCGACCGCACGGCTTCGCTCGGCATCTTCGTACCCTCCTCGTTCCGCGATCCTTCCCGAACCGCCTACCGCTATCTTCAGCACTGGATGATGCATCCCTACCTCTGGCGCTACCTCGGGGGTGGGCGGATGCGTTCCTGGGGAGCCAAGAGCCTTCAGGAGTCGGGCCGGCGCGGCGAGCCGGTTTTGGTTGGGGACGGCTATGCGCGCATCGGCGAAGGTTCCGGCAGCACCAACGTCCTGACCGGTTCGGGAGTGGACGAGGCGTGGGCGACCGGCGCACTTCTCGCGGAGAGCGTAGCCGAACTGGCGCAGGCGGGAAAGCCGTTCACCCGCGAGAATCTGGACCAGACGTATGTCGCCAAGAGGCGCGCTTCGTGGGTCGAGCAGGAAGGGAAGGTGGCGGCCAAAGCTAGGGACGGCTTCCACCGGGGTTTCGTCAGCGGCATGCTCGGCATGGGCTTGGCGGCGTTGTCGGGGGGGCGGCTCGCCGTGCCGGGCAAGCCCAGGCCCATGTCCAACATCGAGGACTACTATCGCGGACGCATCGCCCCTTCCGAGATCGCCCAGATCCGGCAAGACTGCGAGGCGAGCGGCTCGCCCCTCCACGACGCGCTGATGGATGCGGCGGGCTGGCCCAAGGTCCCCTACGACGGGCAGTTGCTGGTCACCCATCAAGACGCGCTGCTTCTCGGCGGCAAGGTGCAGGCGGCGGAGGGTTTCGCGGACCACGTCGTCTTTCGCGATCCGCGCCTCTGCGACTCGTGCGCTTCGAGAGTTTGCATCGAGCTTTGTTCGGGCCAGGCCCTGACGCCAGGGCAGGGCGGAACGCCCCATTTCGACCGGGAGAAGTGCATCCACTGCGGTGTCTGCCTCTGGAATTGCGCCCAGGGCAACATCGACTTCCGAGCGGGAGCGGGCGGGTTGCATTCGGCGGAGAACTGACTATGCCCTTTAGCTATCACATCGTGGTGTGCGGCAGTATCGTGCCGGACCCGCTCCAGACTTTGGAGCCCGTCGCCGGCCCCGCTCTCAAGAATGAGATGATGCTTCCGGCCGTGCTTGATCCGTGGGCAGGCCATGCCCTGTACGAGGCCGCCCATCTGGCTGGGCAGAATCCGGGCAGCAAGGTCTGGCTCGTCAGTCTGGGGCCGAAGGCCAAGCTGCAGCAGGTCATGATGACGGTCGCGCAGAAAGCAGGCTTCGAATTGGTCGCGCTCGACGGCTCCGCGAGCGGATTCAGCGACGCGACGGAAACCGCGATGGCCCTCGCGGCGGCGATCGAAGCGATTCCAGATCTGGACC
>DATJYD010000281.1:0-3719 GCA_035499755.1 Fimbriimonadaceae bacterium | reverse complement strand
GTCCACCGCGAAGAACTCGACCTGAACTTCAAGGCGATCGACGATCTTCAGAAGGCGCAGGCGCAGTTCGAATATATCCGCAGCATCCCGATCGGCGAGTCCACCAACTTCTTCAGTTCCCTCGACGTGACCCCCAGCTTGACCTTGCTGAGCGATTCGTCCAAGTTGATCGGTCAGAAATATGATCAGAACTGGCTGCCGTTCAAGATCCAAGTCGGATACGGGCAGTATAAGGACCCAAGCCCAAACTCGGGGATGCTGACTCGGGCGGACCTCGACCTCGCCTTCCACAATCCATCGCCTTCGGCCCCTCGGCTGGCCACGCCGCCTGAAGGCGGGCAGACCCCCGGACTTATCGTCTCGCCCGAGTTGCCGCCTCCGCCCCCGAGCGCAAAGCGCTGGGATCTGGAATATCAGGGCGAATTCAAGCAGGACATCTATAGCGACAGCACCGCCCAATACGTGCTACAAGACGCAACCCAACTTACCTACAGCTTCCACAACAACAGCCAGTTCAACATCAGCTACAACTACATGAGGCCGTACGGCTACTCCCCCCTCCAAATCGATCAGCGCGGGCAAGAGAACAACTTCACCTCCGATCTCGGCTACTCGCCGATCAAGAACCTGATGATCGGATTGGCGACCGGATACGACTTCGATCTCATCAAGGAGCATCAGCCGACGCCGTGGCAGCAGGTTGGACTGCAGGCAACCTATCGCCAAGGCAAGACGCTGCTCATCCGCATGTTTTCCGCCTATGACACGACCATGCACGACTACAGCAGCACGCGCATGGATCTCACCTGGGTCTCGAAGACCACTTTCCTTAGCCTCGGCGTGAAGTACGACGGGCAGCGGAGCAAGTGGGCGGCCGCCAATCTCTATCTGGACGGCCTGCAATTCGGCCGCCTCAGAACGAGCGTGCTCCTGAACTACGACGGCTACACCAACCAATTCGACGCCATGCACTACTCGTTCATCTATGACTTGCATTGCGCGGAAGCCGTGCTCCAGATTATCGATAACCCAACGGGATTCAACAGCGGGCGCTCGATCTACTTCTTCATCAGGTTGAAGGCTCTGCCGTTCGATACGCCGTTCGGAACGGGCACTCAGGGCCAGCCGATCGGCACCGGCACCGGCGCGGGATGAGCCGACTTTGGAATCGCATGTGCGAACTGCTAAGAGCTTGCGCTGGTATATCGCGTTAGCGCGAAGCGCCAGAACCAGCGGGCCGCGACCAGGAAGACGGCCGCCCAGACGAGCCCCAATCCGACCATCCTGGCATCGAATCCGTCCTTGAGTTGGCTCGACGGGATGGTGGCGATGAAAGCCAGAGGCACGAAGAAGATGAAGGCGCGCCGCAGGGCCATTCCGTAGATGTCGATGGGAAAGCGGGCGATCTGGGTCAAGGTCTCGCCGAGCACCCACAGATTGTCGACCCTCACCAGCCAGATCCCGGTCGTCATCAGAATCAAATTGAAGGAATAGAAGATGAGAAGCGCCGAAAAGATGAGGATCAAGTAGCCCGCCCATTGGACTAGCGAGGGATGGACGTGAGCGCTGACCACCCCGATCGCAACCATCGCCAGGCCGGCCAGAAAAGTCCCGATCTGGCCGAACTCGAACTTGCGGATGCTGATCCAGAACTGGGTGTCGACCGGCTTCGTGATAATGAAATCCAGCGTCCCCAGCCGCACGTGTTGAGGGATTTCGTTAAGGCTGAAAAAGAACCCTGTAAAAATCGAGTTCATCAGCGATACGGTCGCAAAGAGAATGAAGGCGTCGCCCCGGTTCCAGCCGGCAACGGTGTCGGTGTTCCGGTAGATCACCAGGAGCACCATCAGGAAGAAGAAGATCCAGACCGCATTTTGTATAATCTTCGCCACGAAGTTGGCGCGAAACTCCAGCTCCCGTGCGAAAGAGCTGGTGAAGAACGTGCGGTAGATCTTCCAGTAGCGCGCCACGGCCGCGAGGCTACCCGGCGGAAAGGCACGGCGGCACGGTAGCAACCGTTATAATGGGCGGGATGCTCGGAGCCCTCGTATCGCTGCTCTTTGCCGCAGGTGCGGCATGCTTCGGGCACTTGTTGGTACGCCGATTGACGGATTCACTCGACCCGGCGTTAGCTGCCGGGCTCGCGGGGCTCGCCGGCCTCGGAGCGATCGGTACTCTGACTCTGTTCGTGGGGTTGGTCCCGGGCGGACTCGGCAGCTTTGGCGCGGCCTCTATGTGGCTGCTCGTGGCGCTCTCAGGAGCGCTTTGCTGGAAGGGGATGAAGCCGAGGATCTCGCTTCGACTGCCAAAAGGAGCCGACGCCCTCTTCCTTCTCGCCGTGGCCGTCGCCTTGCTCTTCGCGCTGGTCAGCGTTCTCGCGCCGAGCGACATGGCGGAGTGGGATAGCCTCGCCTACCACTTGGCGGTTCCCAAGATCTGGTTGCAAGCCCATCAGATCCAGCCGATCACGTTTATCCATCAGAGCAATTTTCCACTTGCCGTCGATAACTTATACATTTGGGGTCTGTTCTGGGGCGGGGAACCCGGCGCCAAGGCCTTTACGCTTGCCTTCGCCGTCTTCGGGACCTTGGCCGTCTTCGGCCTCGCCCGCCAGGTCTACGGAGGGCGGGCCGGGTGGTGGGCCGCTCTGGCCTGGTGCACGATCCCAGCCGTTCTCTGGCTCAGCGGAACCGGCTATATCGACGTGCAGAACGGGCTCTATGCGGGGCTTGGCATCCTCTTCGCCGGCATGCTCGTGGGGAATGGCTCTTTGCGCTACGCGTGGCTCGCCGGAATCATGATGGGCTTGGCGGCGGGAAGCAAATACACCGGATTTGAGACTCTCTTCGCGGCTTGCCTCGTTCTCGTCGTCGCACTCGCCTGGGCCCCGAAAACGCAGAACCCGAAACCCAAGGTCCGATCTTCCCTGGGTCTCATCGTCGGCCTTGCCCTCGTCATCGCATGCCCCTGGTACGTCAAGAACCTGGCTTGGACGGGGAATCCGGTCTATCCCTTCTTCTACAGCCGGTTCGGTGGGAACCACTGGAGCCAGTGGCAGACCGACATCTACAACGCCGAGCAGCAATCCTTCGGTGTTGGCCGCGAGACTCCACCCTCCTCGCCGATCGAGCCTCAGCGGATAGGCCACGCAATCCTCGGCCTCGCCTATCAGCCTGGCCGCTTCATCAACCCCGGAGAAACGTCCGGTCAGGGCTTCCCGGTCGGGGCGATCGGGTTCGCGGTGATTGCGTCCCTGCTTCTTTGGCTCATTGCCGGCCGTGCGGGGGCGTTCGAAGGCAGCGTGCTCGCCGCGGTCCTCGTCAGCCTCGCGATGTGGTTCGTGCTGAGCGAGCAGAGCCGCTATATCATCGCGCTCGGGGTGCCATTGTCGGTCCTCGCGGGTGGCGGAGTGACGCGTCTTCGGGCTGGTCCGGTATTGGCGGCGGCAATCGTCATCCAAGCGTTGGCCGCGCTCTACGTCGTGAAATCGATGCGGTTCGACACCCAGATCCAGATCCTGGCCGGGAAGATCTCCGTGTCCGACTACATGAACCAAGCCGTGCCTTTCTATGACCCGGCCCAAGAGCTCAATCGGATAGCCGGCGGGGGCCGGGTGGCTCTTTACGATGAGGTGTTCGGGTACTTGCTCGACGTCCCCTATCTCTGGGCGAACCCCGGGCATTCAAACGAGCTCGGCTACACCGACATGCGGTCCTCGG
>DATJYD010000280.1:0-4625 GCA_035499755.1 Fimbriimonadaceae bacterium | reverse complement strand
TTTTCGACTTTCTTGCTCCTTGGAACTCCAACCCCGGGCTTGTATTGGGAGCGGCAAGAAAGTCGAAAAGCGTAGGCCTTGCGTGCAGACGCTGGAGATGCTTGGAGACCGGCGTTCTTGGGTTTGGGGAAAAACGGCGGTTGGGTTCGGGAGCTGTTTTGCCTGACATGATTGGGAGGCAACATTGCAAAGAAACGCCCTCCTACGGGACCGGTCCAGCTTCTTCTGACTCGGGAATCCGGATTGCTCGAGGAGAACTCGAAATAGCCTTCCATGGGCTCAAACCTGATCGGTCCTCGTGTCGAAGACCCTCGCCTGAGGCGCCGACGCGAGGACGTGATCGCGGATAGCCGCGTAGTGGGTGACGATCTGGCAAAATCCCATTCGTGCGCATCTTCCTGTCGGCGGGCGAGGCTTCGGGAGACGCCTGCGCGGCGGCTCTCGTCGAGGAACTGCGCCGGACGGGAAAGCCCTTCATCTTCGAAGGAGTCGGAGGAAACCTCCTCCAGGCCAAGATCGGTCCCCTCGCCGCCAACTCGGCTGCGTGGGGAGCGATCAGCATCGTTCAGTCGCTCGGGGTCTTCTTCGAAGCTCGCCGCGGCGGGATGGCGGCCAGGCGGCAAATGGCGAAGGGAGAGCCGGGTCTGTTTATCCCAATCGACTTTGGCTTCTTCAACATCCGCCAGGCCGGCTGGGCCAAGCGCCATGGCTGGAAAGTGCTCTACTTCATGCCGCCCGGCTCCTACAAGCGCGAGAATCAGGGCCGCCACCTGTCCGCGGTAACGGACGCGGTCGTCACCCCTTTTCCCTGGTCGGCGGAGATCCTGCGAGAGCGAGGCGTGAATGCCCGGTTTTTCGGCCACCCGATCAAGCAGCTCATCCGAGAGCGGGGCCCGGTCATGGACCGCCCCCGCGAGGGCATCGCGATCCTGCCGGGAAGCCGCTCGACCGAGGTCGCCCGGCACTTGCCCATGGTCGCGGCACTCCTGAAGGAGTGGTCGATCGAGGACCGCCGGCTCGAGTTCGCGGTCGCCCCCAACTTCTCGCTCCCGGCATTTCGCGCCTCCTGGGATGCTCTTGCCCCCGGTCGGGACGACAGCTTCACCCAAGCCGACACCTACGGCGTCCTTGCGAGGGCTCGCGCGGCGATCGTCTGCTCCGGCACCGCGACCCTGGAAGCCGCGCTCGTGCGGTGCCCGCACGTCGTCACTTACCGGGTCACGAAGGCGATGGCCCGCGAAGCAAAGCTGATCCGATTCAAACGGCCCCAATACATCGCTCTCCCCAATATCGTCCTGGACCGCCCCCTCGTTCCAGAGCTCGCCGGTCTGGAGGTCGCGCCGGCCGCGATTCGAACCTGTCTCGAACCCCTCCTGCTGGATGGCCCCGACCGGTCCGGGCAACTCGCCGGCTTCGAGGAGATCGACCACATCCTGGGACCCGACGACGCGATCACGAAGACCGCCCAGTTCGTGATCGAAACGACAGGGAGATGAACTGAACCTCAGTGCCAAAGCGCCGGGACCGCCGGATTTATCCGGCTCCGGGCCGGGGCGTGATCGGCTGGCCCAAGCGCCGCTCCGCCTCTTCCTGGAGCGCGTGCATGTCTTCTTGGAGCTTCAGCCGGATCGTCTCGATCTCCTCGTCGGTCGCGTCCTTCGCGACGCGGTAGGGGTCTCCGTAAACCATGCATGCCTTGCCGAACGGCAGCGGGACCATGTGCCGGTCCCAGGTGTGGAGGAGAATTCGCGGACGCGTGCTGATGCCGACCGGGACGAGGGCGCAACCCGACTTCTTCGCCATCGCGAGGATTCCCGGCTGAGCGATGCCGTTCGGCCCGCGCGGACCGTCGGGCGTGAGGGCCATCGTCGCGCCCTGCTTCAACACGCGGATGCTCTCCACGAGCGCTCTTTCTCCACCCCGCCCCGTGCTGCCGCGGATCGTTTTGAATCCGAGCCGCTCGAAGATGCGGTTTTGCATGTCGCCGTCCTTCGAAAGGCTGATGATCACCCAAAAGCCGCGGTTGCGATACTTCGCGCCGGCGATCGACGAGCGGGCATGCCAGCCGCAGAGAATCTTGCTGCCCTGGACGCCCTCGAACTTCTCTTCATTCACCGTCTGGATGCGCAGCGTAAAGCCGATCAGTCGCACGAGGGTGGCCAAAGGTCCGCTGACCACGGCCGGCCGCACTCGACGCCACCACGACTTCATGCTTCCAGTTTGGAGCTTGCGGCCCTCAATATGGAACGTCCCCGGATCAAAGCACGCACGGCGAGTCGGGTGTCGAGGAACCGGTATCGAGGTATTCACGCATGGTGGGCAGCGCCATGTCGCCCTGCGCTTCGTAGGAAACCGCATGAGCAACCACGCGATTCATCACGTCACCGCCGTGACCGCGCAGATCGAGAAGAACATGGAGTTCTATACGCAAGTGCTCGGCTTGCGGCTGGTCAAGAGAAGCGTCAACCAGGACGACGTCAGCGCCTACCACCTGTTCTATGCCGACGGCGCCGGCTCACCGGGAACGGACATGACTTTCTTCGATTGGCCGTCCATCGGAGCCAATCGGACGGGTGCGGGAACGATCGCTCTGACCTCGTTCCGGATTCCAGCCGGCTCCCTCGGCTACTGGGAAGGCCGACTCGAGCAGGCTGAGTGCGCGCCGGAACGCGGCGAGAACAGCCTCCTCTTTTCCGATCCCGAAGGACAGCGGCTGGAGCTTGTCGGCGACGATGGTGTGGGAGCAAGTTCGGCTCCCTGGACCGCCGTCGTCCCCGCCGAGCATGCGATTCGAGGAATCCTCGGGGTCGATCTCGAAAGCGCCCGCCCGGACGCCACGCAGCGCGTCATCACCGAGATCCTCGGCTATCGCGAATCCGCGGGCGGCGCTTTCGAGGCGGCGGGCGATCGGTCGTACGGAAGGCTGCGGATCGTGCCATCCGTGTCCGGCCGCTTCGGCAGGGTCGGCGCGGGCGGGGTGCATCACGTGGCTTTTCGCGTCGAGAACGACGACGAGCTGAACGAGATGATGGAGAAGGTCGAAGAGTTCGGCCTGCGGACTTCGGGTTACGTCGACCGCTTCTATTTCCACAGCGTGTATTTCCGCGAGCCGGGAGGGGTGCTCTTCGAGCTGGCGACCGATGGCCCCGGCTTTGCGAGCGACGAGGACCAGGCTCACCTGGGCGAAAAGCTCGCCCTGCCTCCGTTCCTGGAGCCGCGCCGCCGCGAGATCGAGGCAGGTCTCAAGCCCCTGCCGGATGCCTTCGTCAGAAGTGATCTTCCCGCCAAGCCCGCGGGGCTTCTCTCGCATCTCCACTCGCGCGCTAACCCAATGCTGTTTACTTGAAGAGACCGAACCACCGAATCCACCGAGATCCACCGCCTCGGAGGCGGGGCCGATTCGACGGCCGGCGGCCCAAACTAAACCGTATTGGCGCTAAACCCCTGATCTCCCGGAGTTTTTCTTCCCCCCAAAGGGGGTGCCTCTATAGGGGGGAAGAAAACGGCGCGCAGAATCCGCAAACTTGGTAGCATGCGTCTAGCCCAGATTTCTCGGCGCGTGCTTCGCAGGGCGAGCCCTGCCGCTTCAAGGTCCGGGTGAGCTCATCGAGGAGAAAGCTGTTGAACAAGTTGCTTGCGTCCATTCTCATTCTCGCCGTCGCCGCCACCTCCGCGTTCGCGCAAAAGACAGAGGACTGGCGAACTCTGCTTCGCCGCGAACTGCCGGTGATGGGACACCGGAACTGGCTCGTCGTCGCCGACTCGGCCTACCCTGAGCAGGTCAGCCCCGGCGTCATCACGATCTACACGGGCCAGGACCACCTCACCACCATCAAAGAGGTCCTGAAGATGGTCGCCGAGCAGCGCCACGTCTCCCCCGACATTTACCTCGATCAGGAGCTGACCGGCCTCGACGACAACCTCGCTCCCGGCATTTCCGCCTACAAGAACGCCCTCAACAAGATCTTGGGCGGCCGCCCGGTCGCGCACCGGCTGCACGAGGACCTCATCAAGCAACTCGACGAGTCCGGCAAGACCTTCCGCGTCATCATCCTGAAGACCACCTACACTCTTCCCTACACGACCGTCTTCATGTGGCTGGACTGCAAGTACTGGGGGCCCGCGAAGGAGGCGAAGCTCCGCGCCAAAATGGGACGGGGATGAGGAGTGCCCTCATACCGGGCGCGTGACGGCGAAGGAAGCACCGGAGGGCGCGGTTCGGAATCGAGCCTCTAGACTCCCGGTGTCTCAGTGTTGAATAAGGAAGGGCCGGGGCCAAGGCTCGGCCCAGGAAGATGATGAAGTCGGACAAACCCGAACGAATCTCGCGACGCGGCCTTTTGAGGCGGTCGGCGTCGGCCTTTCTGGCGGCGGCGGCGCCGATCGTCGCTATCGGAGACGAAACCGCGGCCAAGATCGCCAAGATCAAAGATCCGGCAATCCGGTCCGGTATCGATGCGGCGGTGAACAAGAACCTGCTCGCGGCGGCGACCGAGCGCATCTATCCCGGCCATTTCACGATCAACGCAGACGGCGGCGGTTTTGGGCCGGACACCACCTGGCCTGGCCTCGACTCCTGGCAAATGGCAGGCGGCTATTTGCTCCTCGGCAAGACGCGCCTCGTC
>DATJYD010000279.1:0-7095 GCA_035499755.1 Fimbriimonadaceae bacterium | reverse complement strand
GCGAATCAATGGAACCGCCTGGATGTCGTCTACAACTTCACCAGCCATACCCTCACCGGCTCCGTCAACGGCGTAGCCCTGGGGCTCACCGAGTCGTTTACGAGCAGTAGCTTCGGCGATGCGGACCTGTACTCCCCGGCCAACGGCACGACCGTCGGCTACTTCGACGATTACAACGTGACCGCGACTGCGGCACCGGAACCTGCCAGCCTGGCAATGCTCGGATTCGGGGCCTTCGCCCTCCTCCGGCGGCGTCGAACTGCCCAGTAGGCCTCCGCGGGCGTCGAACCGTCCCGATCAACAATCATCACTATAAGCCCCCGGGACGTGACGATTGTTGATCTCCAAGTCGAGCTTTCTTAGCCGCATCGTGGAGAGCGCCCAACTGGCGAAAGTCGAGATCGCCGCCGAACTCCATTTCGCTTGCCAGGCGGCCATCGTACAATGAACCGTGCGGAAGGGGCTGCGGTGGGTCGCGTTGGTTCTCGCCTTTCTCGGCGTGGTAACGTTCCTCGCAGTCCGACGCACGCCGGTCGCGCTGCCTCCCGAGCTTGGCTTCCTTTCCCAATACGCCCAGGTGTGGCGGAGAGACGACTACGTCCGAGACGACGCAACCGGCCAGATGTATCCGAGGGTTCAGATGGGGGTTGACATCCAGCCTCAGCAGCTTGCCCACCTGCTGAAGGAGAACCTGACCACGGCTCCTTGGCGTCTCAGATTCCCAAGCCTGACCCGGCCCAATGAACCTGTTGCCGACAAGCTCCCGATGGTACGGACCCCCTTCGGTGCCTATGGGGTCGTCAACATCCGGGTCTACAACTCACCCGAGACCCAGCTTATCGTGGTAACCGATTTCGGCCATCCCTGCAATTGGCTCCAGCAAGAGATCGCCGCGCTGGAAGCGCGCTTCTCGCGCAACCGCAAGCCGGTGGCGGACCCCGCTTAGCAGCCCGGAGGCCGTTAGCGGTCGCTGAGTCGGGCGGCGCGGAGTCGGGCGATCGCCCGATCCAGTTCCAGCACCGCGTGCTCCGTGTCCACCGAGCCCAAGCCCCCGCGCAGGACGTTCCGGGCATCGTCCAGTCGCCGCTCCGCTTCCGCAACGTCGATGTCTTTGGCCTTGGCCGCCTCGTCGGCGAGAATCGTCACCCGGGTCGCCGTCACCTCCGCGAACCCGCCCCCCGCGTAGATGTAGTGCCGCTGGTTGTGGGCGTCGAGGTATTCGAGAATTCCCGGCTTGAGCGAGGCAATCAGCGGCACGTGCCCGGCCATAACGCCGAAGTAGCCTTCAGCCCCCGGAGCCACCACGGACACAACCTGCTCCTCCACGACCGAATGGTCGGGAGCGACGACGCTGAGAGTGAAGTCGTTTGCCATCTCTGGATTTGCTGGGTAGGAGGGTGATTAGCGAATGGGTTGTTCCATCCTCAGGTTCACCTTTCTCACATTCTCCTTTCGCTACGCCACCGCCGCGAGCTTCTTCGCCTTTTCACGCACGTCCTCGAGGCCGCCGCAATAGAGGAACGCTTGCTCGGGGATGTCGTCGAGGTTGCCGTCCACCAGTTCCTTGAAGCTGGAGACGGTTTCGTCGATCGTGACGAAGCGGCCGGGGTTGCCGGTGAATTGCTCGGCGACGAAGTTCGGCTGAGAAAGGAATCGCTCGATCTTCCGAGCACGCGCGACAACGGTCTTGTCGTCGTCGCTCAGTTCGTCGATGCCGAGGATTGCAATGATGTCCTGTAGCTCCTTGTACCGCTGCAACGTCTGCTGGACGCGCCGCGCCACGTCGTAATGCTCTTGGCCAACCACGTGGGGATCGAGATTCTTGGATGTCGAGGACAGCGGGTCCACGGCGGGATAGAGGCCCTTCGAGGCGATCGCCCGGTCGAGATAGACGTAGGCGTCCAGGTGGGCGAATGTCGTCGCCGGAGCCGGGTCGGAAGGGTCGTCGGCAGGGACGTACACGGCCTGCACCGAGGTGACGGACCCCTTGTTGGTCGACGTGATCCGCTCCTGGAGGAAGCCCATCTCGGTGGCGAGGGTCGGCTGGTAACCGACCGCGCTCGGCATGCGGCCGAGAAGGGCCGAAACTTCGGACCCGGCCTGGACGAAGCGGAAGATGTTGTCGATGAAGATAAGAACGTCGCTCCCGACCTCGTCGCGGAAGTACTCCGCCATCGTAAGAGCGGTGAGGGCCACGCGAAGGCGCGCGCCGGGCGGTTCGTTCATCTGGCCGAAAACCATGGCCGTCTTGTCGAGAACCGACTTCTCGACCCCGTCCTTGTCGGTGAATTTGGCGTGCTGCATTTCCAGCCAGAGATCGTTGCCTTCGCGAGTGCGCTCGCCGACGCCGGCGAACATCGAAACGCCGGAGGCTTCGACCGCAATGTTGCGAATCAGCTCCTGAATCAGAACCGTCTTGCCCAGGCCGGCCCCGCCGAAGAGGCCGATCTTTCCGCCCTTGTTGAACGGGATCATAAGGTCGACCACCTTGAGGCCGGTCTGAAGCAGTTCGATGCGCGTGGACTGCTCCTCAAAGGTGGGTGGCTGGCGATGGATCGGCATCCGCTGCGTGTCTGGAGGAAGCTCAGCGCCATTGTCGATCGGCTGACCGAGCAAGTTGAAGACCCGGCCGAGGGTGACTTCGCCAACCGGCACGCTGATGGAGGAGCCGGTGTCGACGGCGTCCATGCCGCGCACAAGGCCGTCGGTGGTGGACAGGGCG
The DNA here is from genome assembly GCA_035499755.1 of Fimbriimonadaceae bacterium. Classification (GTDB taxonomy): domain Bacteria; phylum Armatimonadota; class Fimbriimonadia; order Fimbriimonadales; family Fimbriimonadaceae; genus JAEVZK01. The sequence continues at coordinate 4,373 of DATJYD010000279.1, read as the reverse complement.
ACCGTGCGGACGATATCGTCGCCAAGGTGTTGGGCGACCTCGCATGTGAGATCGATCCCGCGCTTGGCATCCCTGATATGGACGGCGTTATAGATGGAGGGCAGGGCTTCGGCCGAAAATCGGCAGTCGACGACCGGTCCCATGACTTGAATGACTTTGCCGGGTGCTGCTGGCATGAATGTGGGCTTCCTTCGGTTCGGAGATCTCGCCCCGTAGGGGGTCCTCCGCGACCGCGAGATTATACCACCGGCTCAAGCCTCATGGAGGTGGTGGCGCATTGCCTCATAAAAAGGGCCGTAAGGGACTCTGGTCGCCCTGCACAATGCAAGGGCGGTCGACGGCTCGGTAACAATCGAGGGGTCGGTTTGCGTTGTAGCATTGGAATCATGCCGATGAGACTCGCTGTCTGCTCCCTCCTTTCCCTCGCCTTCATCCCCGCCCACGCCGACAAGATCGACGCCTACGTCAAGCAGGTCATGGCCGAGGGCAAAGTCCCGGGCATGACCATCGGGATCATCCGGAACGGGAAGCTGGTGTCGGAGCGGGCGTACGGCGTCAGCGACCTCGAGCTTCAATCCAAGACCACCAAGGACGACATCTTCGAGATCGGATCAATGACGAAGCAGTTCACCGCTTTCGGGGCGATGATGCTCGTCGACGAAGGGAAGATTGGCCTCGAAGACCCCGTCTCCAAGTACATTCCCGAGGCGCCGGACGCCTGGAAGGACATCAAAGTCCGCAACCTGCTGAATCAGAACTCCGGCCTGCAGGACTACGCCTTCGTGCCCGGCATCGGGCTGCTCGACGATTTCGATCGCAAGACCTGGATGGACAAGATGACGAAGCTGCCGCTGGACTTCGAGCCGGGCCTGACTTGGGCGTACAGCAACTCCAATTACGCTCTCCTCGGCTGGATCATCGAGAAGGCCGCCGGCATGCCTTACAAGAAGTTCATGACCGAACGGGTGCTTCAGCCCCTCGGCATGACCCACACGACGTTCGACGATACCTCGCTCGTCATCACGCACCGGGCGCACGGCTACCTGCACTTGACGCAGGATCTCACGCGGTCGAAAGTCGGAGGCGGAATGTCGATCGATTCCGACGGATCGCTCATGTCGAATATCGAGGACCTCGCCAAGTGGGACGACGCCCTGCGCGAGCACAAGCTGCTCAAGCAATCCTCCTATGACCTCATATGGTCGCCGGGCAAGCTGAACAGCGGCCGCGTCCGCTTCTATGGGATGGGGTGGTTCCTCGCCGCGCCGGGCAGCGTGCCTTACGAAGGGCATGGCGGCAACTCGATTGGCTACAGCGCCGGGATCGCCCGCTATCCGGCGAAGGGGATCACCGTCGTCATCCTCTGCAACGTCTACGCGATCAACGGGGAAGGCACGGCGAAGGGTGTCGCCGAGCTCTACGATCCTTCGCTAGCTCCGGTTGTGCCGAAGGAGTCGCCCGATCCCGATCCGGCGCGGACGGAGCACGTCAAAGCGGCGATCCTGGCCGTAGGCTCGGGTAAGGCGGATGCGGATCTGCTCGACCCGGAGCTCTTGGCTCCCATGAAGACGGCTCGAGCCGGCGCGGCCGGCCCGTCTCCTCTTAAGAACGTCGACGCCTTGAACTGGTGCGGGGTGACCGAGGCCTCGGGAGAGTCCTTTCTGGCCTACCGACTGAAGAGCGGCGCGAGATGGTTCACCCTCTACGCCCTGCTCACGCCGGAAGGAAAGCTGGCGGCCTATATTCTGCGGACCGATCCGGTGAAGTAGCGATCCTCCTGATCAAGCTGCCCGGCGGCCGCCAGCCCGGCCTTAGCGGTGCCACCAGACCGGGCTTGAGGCGAACAGCGCGGCGCCCGGCTGAGATTTAGCCGCGCAAGGCGATGCCGACAACGGTTTCATCCGTCTGAGTCATTGGAATGCGGCCCTTTCTCGCTCTCCTGTTAGCCTGCTTGTCTGCGATCGGCATCGCCCAGAAAGACCCAGCCGAAGAACGGATCACTTGCGACTATCACGACGTGACGATCCTCCAGGCCATCAAGGACGTGTTCGGCCGGGTGGGAATCTCCTATTCCGTTCAAGAGGGGATCGGAGGCAGGGTTACTGCGCATCTGCCGAAGATGACCTTCGATCGCGCTCTGCAGGCGCTGCTCCGAAGCTGCTACCTGACGTATCGCTGTGAAGGCGGCGTCTACCAGATCGTCAAGCGAGAGGCCCAGGACCCGCCGGAACCCCCGTTGGATCCTCCCGGTCTCCCGAAGGACAAGGGCCTGGCGGTAAAAGCGGTGAACGAGAACGCGATCGATCTCCTCGACCGCGTTCTGAGGAAGTCCGGCAAGCCCTACGTGATCGGGCTGGCTCTTCCTGCTTCGGTGAGTCTCGACGTCTCCGCCCAGCCGTTGGCCAAGACGCTCGTGGAGATCGGCCGCCAGAGCCACGGAACCGTCTCCTTCGAGGATGGCGTTTGGATCTTCTCGGGTCCCCCGCCTCCTGATGAGCCGTCATTCGGCATACCACCTCAGCCCGAATAGCCGATCACAGGCTCGCCACGGGTCACCGCGCCACCGTAACAGCAGGGCTTGCCCTGCGAACTGGAGATGCCTAAACGGGTCCGCGGGTCTGGTCACCCACTAGGGCGCGTACTTGGACGGCGCCACATCGAGGCTGAAGAACTCGAGGACGTCGTCGAGGCGATTGCTCTCGTCGGTGCACCCTTTGTTCATCTTCTCGTGCTTGGTCTTGGCGTCTTCGATCGACTGCTTCTTCGCCGCAATCTGGGCTTCGAGAGCCGCAATATCGGCCTCCGACTTCGCCACGAATTCGTCCGCCTGCTTGCCGTAGCTCTGCTCGTAGGCGGCGAGAGCAGCCAGCTTGCGGGAGGCGTCGGCGACGATGATCTCCGGCGTCACGTTGACCGTCTTCGCCATCGCCTGGATCGTGATCTTGACGGTTTGCCGTCTCGCCTCGAGGGGCAATTCGGCGGGCAGAGTGGCGAGGAGGTCGAGAAGCTGCTCGGCGGTGAAGGGGGCATCGGTAACGGCGGCCAGGCTGTAGATGGCCTTGAAGTCCACCGTCCCATCGGTGTGCATCGGCTGAACCTGGGGCGCGGCAGGCACCTGGATCTCATCGAGGTTCGGGCCGGGCGAATCCTTGACGATCTGCTCGACCGTCTTCACCGTCCTCCCCGCAGGCGCCGCCGTCGCCGGGGAGGGCTGCGCCTGCATCATCTTCAGAAAGTCGGCGTCGGACATCGCCTTGCCGGACGGCGCCGGAGCCGACGCAGGAGCGTTAGGATCGTTCGGGATCTCGACGAAGAGGCCGGCGACTCGTTTCAGGGCATTGGAGATAGGCATCTTGGGGGTTGTGGAGTTTGGAATTTGGAATGAGGAATAGGGAGTGGCGGAGTCGTGGAGTGGCGGAGTAATCGGATTCTGGGTCGGATGGGACTATCTGGACCAGTGGGAAGATGTCAGCATGGATCTCCGTCGTTCATCGTTCATCGTTCCGACCTCCTCGGTCATGCCGACAACCTCGCCACCATCTGCTCGAACGGCGCGACCTCTTCCAGGGCCGAGGTCATGGCGTTGGTCTGGAAGACGACGTCTTCGATGTCGGCAAGCACCTGCTCGGGAGAGCGGGCGCGAATCTCGTCGTTGATCATCCCGAACGTGTCCTCCATCAGTCGCGACTGGTGGTTGAGGTTGCTCAGGATCGATCCGATGCGGTCGATGTACTCCATGCGCCGCTGAATGACGTCGTGACGCTTGTTGAGGACGGCTTGGGTCTGAAGCTCGATCTCCTTGCTCGTGTCCAGAAATTTCTGGATCTTGTCGAGGTCGTCCTGATACCGCTGCTTGATCTCGTCGACCGTGTTCTTGACCCAGTTCGACTCCGGTGTCATGAAGATCTCGTCCGGAATGTCTCCGCTGAGCGGTTTCGCCCTGTTCGTCTTGGTCGAGGGCAGGGGGACGTTGAGGGTGTTGATGCTCGAATCCTCAGCCCTGACCTCGTCGAGAACGCTCGATAGATAGTTGCGAAACTGCACTTCCTTGTCCCCGAAAAGGAGGAACTTCTCGAGGAGGAAGTCCAGCTTCTTGATGACGTCTCCGAACCAGGTTCGGCTGTCGTTTTGGTCGGCGTTGTTGTAGATCTGGTCGCGCGTCGATTCGAGCCGAAGGTACCGGTCCCGCATCGCGGGCGAGAGTCTCGGAAGGATCTGTTCCTTGAGCTTCTTGCGGCGGTCGGCGATCGCGGCGTCGTACCGGTCTTGGAGCCGCTTGCCGTACCACTTGCTGTCAGGCACGAAAAGCATGTAGGCGCCCTCGGCGACGAGCCCGACGATGAGGGGAATCGGAGTCAGGAAGGCGAATGTCG
>DATJYD010000278.1:0-6314 GCA_035499755.1 Fimbriimonadaceae bacterium | reverse complement strand
CGCCATCCTCACGCAGCCGAAGAACGCGGTGTTGAAGCAATACGCGAAGTTCTTCGAGTTGGACGGCGTCGAGTTGATCGTCGAGACGGCGGCGCTCCGAGAGATCGCCCACGAGGCGCTGAAGCGCAAGACCGGCGCCCGCGCCCTCCGCGCGATCATCGAGCAGGTGATGATGGACGTGATGTACGAGGTGCCGAGCGCGGACGACGTCAAGCGCGTCATCCTTCCGGCCGGAGTCATCGACCGCAAGCTTCCGCCGATCCTTATGACCGGCGACGAGATCCAGAAAGCCTCGTAGCATCGTCTTCCTTGACCCTCCCGGGTCGTGTTCCGCTTGCCTACGCCAGGATGCGGACTCCATCCGGGCTTCCTAGCCGGCAGTGGAGGCGGCGCCCCGGGGTCTGAGCGTCAAGCTTGAAGCAGTACGGCGCGGCTTGGGACCCCAGGGCATGGCTGAAATGTCAACTCGACCGGTGGAATCCGGCGGTCTCGGTCGTCGGGCGCTCCCAGATTCTGGACCCCCGCGCGCCGGTAGTAGACTCAGGAGCGGTAGCGATGTTAGCCGCGCTCTCATTCCTCCTCGTCACCGGAACCGCGTCCCTCGACCGGGACGGTCGAGCAAACCATCGGCGGGACGCCGATGCCACGTCTCTCATCGACGGTCTTCGGGCTCTGATCCCTAAAGTCGATGCCGCCTTTACCGTGCCGATCTCCGACTGGCGCTTCTCCTCCACAGATCTTCACGGCGGTGAGCAGGCCGACGACAGCCAATGGCAGAAGGTCGCACCCGGTTTCTCCTGGCACGGCGAGAACACGCGGGTCTGGTTCCGGACCCGGCTCGTCGTTCCGAGGCAGATCGGGGGACAATCGATCGAAGGCCGCCCGGTCCGCCTCGATCTCGGTGTCGACGACGACGGCGAGCTTTACCTCGGCGGCCGGTTGAAAGAGGCCTTTCACTGGGACGACTGCGAATACACGCTCGAACCCAAAGCCCACTCGGGAGACTCCTTCGACATCGCGATCCACGGCATCAACGGCCCCGGCGACGGGCAGCTCCGCAAAGCGAACCTCGTCGTCGACGTCCTTCCCGAGCTCCGCCAGTACGTGATGGAGGCCGGATTCGTCGAACTGCTTCAGGGCCGGGTCTCGGGCCACGCCCATGACGACCTCGTGAAAGCCCTGAAGGAAAGCGAGGACGAGATCGAGTTCTCGGACATCGAGCCGAGCCAGATCGAGCCGGCGCGCCGCCAGCTCAAAGCCGCCCTCGCCAGGCTCGTCAGCGTCTCCCCGATTACGAAGGCGGCGGACGTCTACTACGTCGGCCACGCCCATATCGACATGAACTGGCTCTGGACCTGGCCGGAGACGATCGACGTCTGCCACCGCACCTGGGACAGCGCGATGAACCTCATGGAGCAGTTCCCGGGGTTCGCATTCGTGCAAAGCCAGCCGGGCGCCTACTTACCGATCCAGCAGCAGTTTCCGGGCGAGTTCCAGCGGATGCAGGAGATGCAGAAGCGCGGGCAGTGGGATCTCGTCGGTGGGCTCTGGAACGAATCCGACACGAACCTGCCGAGCGGCGAGGCCCTCGCCCGCTCCTTCTTCCTCGGTCAGCGCTACTTCAAGAGCAATTTCGGAGCTTACGCGACGACCGGCTGGCTGCCGGATTCCTTCGGCCATTCCTGGCAGCTTCCCCAGCTCATGCGCCTCGCGGGTATCGACAGCTTCTATCACATGCGGGGCGGCAACGGGCTGCCCTATAGCTGGTGGGAATCGCCCGACGGCTCGCGCGTGCTCAAGGCGAACGTCGAGCCCTACAACGCGGACGTGAACGTCGGCCAACTCGCGGAGCCTTGGCCGGAGAACGCGCGGGACGGCCTGAGCCAATCTCTCGTCGTCTTCGGAGTCGGCGATCACGGCGGAGGGCCGACGCGCGAGGAGCTTCTGACCCTTCAGCGGTTCGAATCCGATCCGGTCCTGCCCCGCGTCCACATGACGAGCGCCGACGCCTATTTCAAGCAGCTAGCCGCTCAGCCGGCCGCGGCCGCGCTGCCGGTGGTCGACGACGACCTGCAGTTCCTTAACGAGGGTTGCTATACGACCCGCGCCGACCTCAAGAAGGCCCTCCGCGACAGTGAGAACGGCCTTTACACCTCCGAAGCTCTCAGCGCGCTTGCCGCAGAAGCCGGGGCGCCGTATCCGGCCGCGGACTTCCGCTCCTGGTGGGCGACGACCGCCTTCGCCCAGTTCCACGACATCGCCTGTGGCTCGGCGATCCACTCCACCTACGACTGGATGCTCGACCAGATGCGGCCCGCGATCCAAGCGTCCAATCGTCAGGCCGACAAAGCTATGGCGGCCCTCGCCGCGAACGTCGACACGCGTATGGACCGCCGGATTCAAACCCCTGGGGACACCGCAAAGCCGGGGCAAGCGATCGTAGTCTGGAATCCCCTCTCGTTCCCCCGCGACGACGTCGTGCGCATCAAGCTCGTCGAGCCGGTCAAGCTCATTCACTCGGTCGAAGACGCCGCTGGGCATGCCTACCCGGCCCAGGTCGACTCGGACGGCAATCTCGTCTTCGTCGCCCGGCAGGTCCCTGGCTTCGGCCACGCCGTCTACTACCCTTCTCGCGCCACTCCGAAGGCCGAAGCGCTCAGCCTCTTGCAGAACGACGCCGGCATCGAAATCGAGAACGCCAAGCTCGCCCTGCGCATCGACAAATCGACGGGGTCGATCAGCGAGTTCAAGTACAAGCCCACGAACTGGAGTGTCTTCGGCAACGCCCGGGATGCCGACACTCTCAAGCTCCTGGGCGATACCGGAGACGCCTGGACCTTTCACTACACCGGCGAGGTCCACGACCTGAGCGGTCCCGACGCGACCGTCCAGATCCTCGAGCAGGGCCCGGTCTTCGACCGAATTCGCGTCTCCCGAGCTTTCGGCCCTTCGCACTACCAGCAGGACATCACCGTCTACGCCGCCCTCGACCGCGTCGATATCCCGACCGACATCGCCTGGCACGATCATGCCAAGGCGCTGAAGGTCATGTTCCCGATCGCCGCCGGCCATCCCTTCGTCCGCTGCCAGATTCCTTACGGCACGATCGACCGCCCCAACGATGGCCGCGAATGTCCCGGCCAGAAGTGGATGGACCTTTCCGACGAGACACCCCAGCCGGTCACAAACGCCACGACCCTGGATCTGACGGGCCCTCTCAATTCGGTGAGCACGGGGAACTTCGACACGGTCGGCTACGGCTATCCGCCCGACGAGCTTCCCGCCCCAGGGACCATGGACTACGGCAGCCGCCATGTGCCGTTCGAGACCTATTTCCACGGCGCGGGCGCGGCCGACAATGTCTCCGCGCAAGGCCAGACCATCTCGATCCCGCATGAGGCTCACGGCGACACCCTCTACCTCCTCGCTTCGAGCGCGCCGACCGGGTCGGCGGGCGCGATCCGCTTCGTCATGGCCGACGGCTCGATCCAGGCAAAATCGGTCGAGGTCAACGACTGGTGCCTCACCAGCTTCCACGACAACGAAGCGGTCAAGGTCTTCACCAACCGCTACTCCGCCAACCCAGACCGGAACGGCCGCCCGAAGCTGTGGATCGTGTCCGTGAAGCTGCCGGCGGGTGAGATTGCCCAGATCCGGCTTCCCGTCGAGCCCCGGATGCACCTCTTCGCGGCGACCCTCGCCGATGCCGTCGCACCGACGCCGGTTCAGGGCCTCACGATCCTGAATGATGCGAAGTACGGGTTCGACGTGGACGGCAGCCTCTTCGGCCTCACCCTCCTGCGCTCCTCCAGCAGCCCGGACACGAATCCGGACGAAGGCGAACAGCGCTTCACCTACAGCCTTTATCCCCACGCCGGCGACTGGCGCGCGGCCCATTCCGAGGAAGCCGGCCTCGCCCTCAACGTTCCGCTTGTCGCCTCGGTCACGGACGAACATCCCGCGGCCAAGCCGGTGCCCACGATTTCGATCGCGAACATCGGAGGCAAGGGAGACGTGCTGGCAGGGGCGCTCAAGCGATGCGAGGATGGCCCCGGCTACATCCTCCGGCTCTACGAGGTCGATGGCCAGGATACGCGGATCAAGATCTCGTTCGACAGGCCAGTTCAGGTCGAAGAGACGGATATTCTCGAACGGCCGATCCATCGCCACGCACTGGCGGTGTTTGGGGACAGCGTGACCCTTCCGGTCGGCCACGACCAGATCGTGACGCTCCGCATTGACTTCAAGCCAAGCTAGGGTCCAAAGTGGTGAAAAAGCAACAAGAGCGAGAAGGCCAGGTAGAGCGCGCCGCCCAGCGGGATCATCCAGCCCTTCGAAGCGAGTTCCTTGGTCCAAATAGGGGACACGACCCCAGTGTAACACCCCGTTGCCACGTAGAATGACGTATGCCCGACCAAGCCGGTTTGCTCACCCGACTGCTGGAGCGCATTCCTCCCTACGGGGCAAGCGCCGATCCGGATGAGCAGACCCGGTCCGCGCTGCGGCCGCTGGTCGAGCGGGCGGTCGCCCTCGACTCGAACCTTGCCCTGCTCCCTCCAGGGGAATCGGCTGGATCGGGCAATGCTTGCCCGAACTGCGGCCAGCCTGTCGGCTCGCTAAGATCGCCCTACTGCAGCGAGAAGTGCAAGGAGACGGCTGCCTTCGTCCGTCAGTTCCGCAACTCTCTCGCCAACGAGTCGATCTTTGAGCCGGAGCGGATGGCGGATTTCGGTCAGAAGTGGTGGCACCTTCAGGGCGGAGGCTATCCGCGCCGGCAGCTCATGGTTCCCGCGAAGACGATCGCCAAGGTGATCGCGCGGGCGAATGGCGCTTGCGAGATCTGCGGCGCGCCCGCGACGGAGATCGACCACGCGGGCAGCGGGTGAAACCGCCCGCTCAATCTTCGGGCCGTGTGCCCGAACTGCAATCGAGCGCGAGGCTTTGGAGAACCGGGAAAGGCGGTTCTCGATCGGGAGTTGCTCGAGAACTGCGCCCGCCGGATCGCCGCCACCTCTCCGATTCTGGCCTGCGACGATCCGGAGAACTGGGATTGGCGCGCCCATGTCGCGCAGCGGCGCTTCCTGACGGGCTGAGTTCCTGATGGGCCGAGTTCCTGACTAGCCGTGAACGTACTGAGTCAGGTGATGAAGGGGGGCCAGAGCCTCCGGAGCGATCAAGCCGTAATCAATTCTCATGATGCCTCTTTCGACGGCGAGAGCCCGCCGCCTTCCTCGACCTACGCGCGGAAATGCGACGGGTGCGCCTGCGGACAACGCGGCGCGGTGATCGTGAGACGCGTATCGAAGTCGCGCACGACGTGGCAACGCAGCGCGGTGAGGGCGTCGATCAGGAGATCTGTATCGGCCGGATCTTGCAGATCGATGGCAAATGGAATGCCGTCATTGTGCTGCAGCACGAGCACTTGCGCGAAATCGGAGATTAGGTCGGGTGACAAAGTAAGGTGGCTCCGATGGGCGTTGAGATCATACGGGCTCGCCGTCCGCGGAGCCAAGCCCGACATTCGTTGTACCGACACGCGTCTACGTCATAGAGTCGCCGCGATTGCGGGTTTCCGGAGCCGAATGAATTCGGCGGTCCCACGGTCCCACGGGGTTCCAGGCGCTGGGTGGCGATTGCCAGCTTCCGGAGCCGAATGAATTCGGCGGTCCCAGGGGCCCATGGTCACAGGGGCGCTGATATGCAGTAAACTAATGGTACCTTACTCACCATGCTCGACATCGTCCTTTCGGCTCTCTATCTTCGGGGCGCGACGCGTCCGGCAGATCTCCGGCGGTCGGCGTGGCCCGACGTGGTGCGGTCTCTGCGGAGGGCATCATGCTCGGTAGGTGATGCGCCGGAGGCGCTGCGAGAGGCGGGCCTGTGGGCGGAGGCGCTCGTGCTCGAAAGCCCCAACCTCCTAAGCTGGGCGTCCGAACAGGTCGCCCGGGGGCGGGCGCTGACGGCGGCGGACGCGGAATACCCGGCGAGATGGTTGCGGGTCCTCGGTGGATCGGCGCCTCCGGCACTATGGAGGCAGGGGGAGTTTCCGGCTCTGCCGTGCGTGAGCGTCGTCGGGAGCCGGCTCGTTCCAGTTTCGGTGTCACGCTTTTGCGTCGAGATCGCGGAAGAGGCGGTTCGGTTGGGATTCGCGGTCGTCTCCGGCCGAGCCGAAGGGTGTGACCGTTCGGCGTCGCGCGGGGCTCGCCTCGGCCGAGGCTTTCTCGTCGAGATCCTCCCTCATGGAATCGATCTCGCCCGGGCCACAGGCTCCGAGTGCCTGCTGTCGGTTTGCCCCCCGAGCGAGCCCTTCTCCG
>DATJYD010000277.1:0-3287 GCA_035499755.1 Fimbriimonadaceae bacterium | reverse complement strand
TCCAAAGGAAAGCCGGTGATCGTAACCTGGCGCTGCGTCGGGATCAAGACTCGAAGCCCTTTGATCCACTTCGGGTCGGCGTTGAAGAAGTAAACGGCCGCATCCTCCGTCGCCGGAGTCCCGCGGGCGAATCCCGCCCATGCGTATTTCACACCGTCGGAGCTCGACCACGGATTGGCCGAAAAGACCTGATACCACTTACTGAACACGTCCGCGGAGACCGGCTTCCCAACGAGATCCACGTATTCGATTGGCTTCGAGTCGCGCCCAATGAACTCGAACCACGGCTGCGGATGGCCCTCCGGTCCGAGCGACTCGATTGCTACCTTCCAAGCCAGGGAGTAAGGCGTCCAGGGCACGAAGGGCTGATTCGGCACCGGCTTCCAGTCCTCCTCCACCGGCCCGATCGTCACTTCCACTCCGCCCACCGAGGTTTTCGAGCCGGCTCTGAGCGGCACCATCGCGGCAGGGGCATGGACGTCGTCTTCGATCGTGAGCTCCAGCCCCGTTTCCGCGAGCCCAGGCGCGCAGGAAACCGGAATGATTGCCGTCGAAGGCTCCGCCGCCGAAAAGACATAGATGGGCTCGAGATTCCCGCCGTATCGAACGATTCGGTTCCCGGCCAGCGATTCCCGCACGATGAGGTAGCGAGTCTTTTCGCCGGTCCGGAAAGGCACATCCGGCGCCGGCGAACTCTCTAGAATCCGGCGCACCTGATCCGAGAGCTCGTCGCTCCGCGAGCCGTTCATATCCCAGCAATCGAGACGCTCGGGTGTAATCTCGCAGACGCCCAGTCCCTCGATTCGAGCTCCCTCCGGCCCCTCGTACCGGCCCGACGCGATCGGGGCCTGAACTGGCAACCCAGGAACCCGCGCGTTGGAAGGATCGAGCGGGAATCCGTCGATCCGGATGCGCCGGAAAGCCGTGGAGGAGATCCGGATCGAGCCGATGCTGGCCGGGTCCACATTCGTGAAGGCCTCCGAAAGTCCCGATAACAGGGGCCAGAACATCGAAAACACGGCGCGTTGGGTCCTTGAAGTCGGCAAGAGCTCGACCTCTGGCAGAAAGTAGGGAGCGGCCGGTTTCGCATCCGCGTCGGTCACAAGTTCGAGTTCGGAAAGAGGCTTGCCTTGCAGGTCCACGTAGCGGATAGGCATCCCCGACTTGTCCAGCAGTTCGTAGCTCAAGTCAAGCGTCGAACGGGAAGAGGGCGCAGAACACTCGAACGTCAGATGCCACCGCTTCGCGACCACTGGAAGGTGATAGAACTGCGACTGCGCCTCGTTCAAGTGATCGACCTGTCTCCAAGGACCGACTTGGATCTCCGATCCGCCGTAGGCCACTCTCGCTCCCGGTCTCAGGGGAAGCTCGACGGCGGGAGGGCCGGGAATTTGGAGGAAGGTCACGCCAACCGAGCCTCTTGTCGCGTCCGGTTTCGTGACCGATTGCACGAGCTCGATCCTGGGCAGAATCCGGTCGTCGACGAACTCCACGCCCGATCCCGTTCCCTCGCCGTCTAGCATGACGTTTGGCGTGCCGGGAGACTCGGACACGACGAGCCAACGGCTCTTCATGCCTACCTTGAACCGCAGATCGCGCTCCGAGTGGACCTGGAAGTATCTCGAAAGCCGGGCGGCGAGATCGCCGTCCGAATTGCCGTCCATGGTCCAGCAAGAAATGGCGTCGGGCTCGATATCGCAGACGCCTATTCCCTCGATCCGATAGGCTTGGCCGTCATAGAACCGGCTCACTGCCTCGTCGGGAGCCGGCGAGCGCTGGAACGCAAAGCCGAGGGTCGCAAGCGCGGCTGCCATCATGACTGACTTCAAAATGAACTCATCCTCTCAGTGCGTATGCTCCACGACGGGAAATCCGGTGATCGTCACCCGGCGTTGCTTGAGGATCGTCACCCGGACCGACTTCACCCGTTTCGGATCGACGTTCGTCACCCCCGCGCACGCGTCCGGCAGGACCTCGTTGGTGGCCGCAAAACTCGCGGGAACGGCGTAGGTCAACTGGTGCGAATCCGCCACTTTCTTCAACTCGGTCAGGGACACCGGCTTTCCGCTTGGATCGACGGCTATGATGGTGGCGCCCGCCTCGTCGAGGAACTGCAAGTCCACGGGACCGGACGGTCGAACGCTGGTCGCGCCGACGACGATCCGCCATATGTGGGTCGATGAGAACAGAGGTATCGGGGCGTTTTGCGTGGACGTCTCCCTGATCGACCCGATCTCGACGTGGCAATCGCCGACCTTCGTCTCCGCCCCTTCCCGAAGGGCGATCTCCTTGGAGGGCGAGTGCCCCCGGTCGCTGATGATGAAGGTCAGACTGGTCTCAGGAGGGTCCGCCATCACCGGTTCGAACTCGATCGTTGCGCCGCGTGGCTCCGCCAGGCCGAGCTTCGGTCCCGGACCCGCGGAAACGAACGTAATCGTGTCTCTACCAAGGTCTTGGCGATAGGCCAGAAACCGGTTTGGACTCGGAATCCGATCCAGCAAGTGGGACGACGGGAACTTCGCGATCTCGTCGTCGATCCTCCGGGCCAGGTCCGGTGCGGCTCGTCCGTCCATGTTCCAGCATTCCGCCTTGCCCAATTGGAATTGGCAGACGCCGATTCCCTCGACGTGGGCGCCCTCTGGCCCGTCGTAACGACCCGCGACCGAGATCTCCTCCGGCTTCGCAGTTCCGAGAAGCGGCAGCGGGATGGGAAGAAACTGCATCAGAAGTGGCTGGGCCAGTCCGTCCCATAACGCCGGCGCGGCTAGAGCCACTGAGGAAAGAACGAACGTGCTAACCCACCCGCTCTTCATCTCGGCTCCAACGGAAAGCCGGTGATCGTAACGTGCCTTTGCTTCAGCGCGGTCACCTTGAGCGCCCCAATGTATTTCGGATCGACGTTGAAGATGGCGGTGAAAGCATCCGGCGTCTCCGGGCCGCCGGCATTGCACTGCGCCAAGTCGTATTGCGGCACGCGCCCCATCAGGCCCGGCGCTGCCTTCCGCCACTTCTCGTAGACGTCGTCGGGCACCGGACGCCCTTCGGAATCGACGTAGAGGATCGGGTGGCCGTCGGAGTCGAGAATCTGAAATCGGAGCGGTCCCATCGCCGTGCGCCCGGCCGCGCCGATCACGACCCTCCAACTCCTCCCAGGACCGTAGCCGAGTCCATATGAATAGTAACGGGACGAGACGAAATCGTACACCTGCGGACCCGATCGCGGCGGCACCACCCGGACCGGGCCGATCTGCAAGGGTACGGGCCCGAGCCGCGCCCGCGCTCCCCGG
>DATJYD010000276.1:0-6346 GCA_035499755.1 Fimbriimonadaceae bacterium | reverse complement strand
CGTCCTGGTTGCGCTTTCCTGCCTGGAAGGGCCCCGTTTCGACTACAACGGAACGTGGGAGGGCCACCGCAAGCTGCCGCCCGGAGAGAATCCCTATGCCGAGAACACGATGGGAACGGTGATGCTGCGGATTCGGGACAGCCGCTTCGAGCTCACGAGCGCGGGGGTGCCGACGGCCGGCTCAGTGGGGTATTCCGGTGATCACGCCGACCTTCACACCGACACGATCATGGAGTTGCCGATCACCAGAGCCGGCCCGAACGCGGCGCGCCGGCATCCCACGATCACGCTGACTCCCCAGAAAGATGGGACTCTGCTCTTCGCCGACCCGCAAGCCATCGATGGAAAGGCTCTCGCCCTGAGTCGGCAACCCGCGAAGCCGGATTCGCCGGCTCCTGGCAACTAGCAGGGCCGCCGGCCCGAGTTCTCAGCCTGCGAAACGCGGGAGCGGAGTCGGCTATGCTTTGGTCCTCCATGCGGCTACTTATCCGTGCTACGCAGGCGGAAGATCTGCCCGAGATCCTCGCGATCCTCAATCGAGAGATCGCGGAGGGAGCCGCTCACTTCGGCACCGAACCAGCGACCTTGGCCGAGATCAAGAAGGAGTTCGAAACTTCGAGCGACTACCCGTGGACCACGGCTTTCGATGGCGGCGAACTCGCGGGCTTCGCCCGGGCAAGCGCCTGGAAGCCACGAGGAGGCTACCTCCGCACCTGCGAGATCGGAATCTACGTGCGGCCGGAGTTCCAAGGGCGCGGGATCGGCGGCATGATCTACCGGACCTTTCTCCCCGAATTACAGAAACGCGGATTCAAGACCGTCCTCGCGGGGATCGCCTTGCCGAACGCGGCCAGCATCCGCTTGCATGAGCGATTCGGCTTCACGCATGTGGGGACCCTTCCTTCGGTTGGTTGGAAACTGGGCGAATGGCGCGATGTCGGCTATTGGGCGCTCGTGTATCCCGACGACGGCTTGTAACCCGCCGGTCGGGCTCCGGAGCCGGGCAGGCAGTTCGGTGTCAGCCAAACGACGGACGGCGAAATCCCGACTTACCTCTGCCTGCGATATATTCCATCCTCAGTGTAGATGTTGCATTTCGCTTATATCGATGCCGGAACCGGCAGCATGGCTCTACAACTTCTCTTGGCAGGAGTGCTGAGCGTCGGATACGCTGTGACCCGCCGCTGGAGTGCGTTCAAGAAGGCGGTCGCTCGACGCCGCAGAACGAACTAACCCGGGCCAAAAGCCTGAGCCAGCTGCGAGGGCCTGGGCAGCTTGGGACCCAGGGGATGGGCCGCAGAATCCAAGCCACCAGACGAGACGAGACGGACTACCAGGGCGCTACTCGTCTCCGTAAGAGAAGTGACGCCAGCGTTTGTTCGGTGTCAACCGGTAATCGTAGGAGATCGAAGGCTCGTCTTCTTCGCCCGTCTTCATCTGAACCGAGAGCGAGGTTCCCGGCCGAAGCTCCACGATTCCGTGACGCGACTTTTGCGCTTTGCCTCCCGACTCGATCGTCAAGTTCTTGATCTCGAAGACCCGCGGCTGATTGTTGACGATGTTGACGAATGCTCCGTCGCCGCTGGATCCCGCCGACAAGTCAGGCTCAGCCGTCATCGACCAGTGGCGCAGTGGACCGACTGCCGGTTCGAGAACATCGATCTCGATGTTCTCCGTTCCCTGAAGCCTCGCCCCGGCCTGTGCGGGAAAGCCAAAGGTCTCTTCGATGCCACTTCTTGGCGGAATAGCGATCGTCTCGGGAAGCTGCTTCAACGTGTCGTAGCCTTTGGCTTGGATCGAGTCGACGCGAATCTTCATCGGTCTTCGATAGAAATTGCGCCAAATCACCCCCGCCTCCGGACCGGCCTCGACAAAGGCGTAGGGCATGGAGGTGTAAGGTTGAACGTCGATCCCGGCCGCCGGCCCTCCTATCCCCAGCCGCTTCTCCAAAGCGGCCAACTGCGTTTCAAGCCAGCCCGGGCGATAGCTCATCCACAGCAGCGAGGTGGTCGAGGCCGGCTCGCTCCAACTCATCCAATCCGCCGTTCTCGCGGCGAAGATGGCACGTTCCTTCCTTCCCGCCTCCTCTCTCTCGAAGATCAGCAGCGACGGATCGTGGTAGTCGAGCCCCCAACCGTCGGCGACGAGGTCGTTTCTCACCTCGCCCATGACCTGCGGCGCGGGCGCCGAAAAGCCGTAACAGCGGACATCCGGTCCGAACGATCCATCCGTTCGAGCCCATTCGGAGTCGCGCGGGTCCGTCTTGAAGTGGCGCAGAAACGCGTATCTCGGACGGGCGAAAAAGTAGATGCCCGCCAGCGCGAGAATGCCGATCCCTCCCGAGATCGTCAGCACCCGCCCACGCGTTGTTCCCGCCATCAATGGGCATTGTACGGTCCATTCCAGCCCTTTCGCGATCGTCCGCATTGGCGTGCATCGTGAGTCTCCCGCGCCGAGCGACCCTATTGGTTCACATACGGGTAGTCGCTGTAGTCGCTCGGAAAGTCCACCGTACGCCAGTCTCGGGCGCCTACGAATCGGAAGCTCACCCGAAAACGCAGGTCATCCCCGGAGTGGGCGGGAGACATCAGCGGCACGAGGATCGAGCGGCCCGGGTGGAGGGTTCGCTCTTTGTCCACGTATAGGATCGGCTCCCGGTCATGCCAGGCGACGATTGCGCCGAGAATCAGCGGCCTCGCCGTCCGGCCCTCCGTTCCCGAGTTGGCGATGTCGAGAGCGAGTCCGGTCGGCGTGGTTCGCCAAGAACAAGCAGGCCGGATACGCTTCCCGGAATCCTCCTGACCGTTGCCGTACGACGATGCATCGTCGTAGGAGAACTCGAGGGCCTTCTGTTCCTGCTTGAGACCCGCTTCGGCCGGCAGCGTCAGGTGCGTCGTGAGGCTTTGCCGCGGCCCGAGATCGATCTCCATCGGCATCGACTCCGGTGGCCGATACTCGTTCCATTCGAACTGCTGCAATTCGACGGTCATTTGCGACTTCGATTCGCTCTTCCATCGCAGATCCGCTTCGATTCGACCCGCTCTTGGAACGACGGAGACCTCGCAGCGCACTTCGTGGGCGTAGGGACTGCCGGCGAGCGGCGTCTTCGTCCGATGAGTGAACCGTTCGAGCAAGCCGGCGATCTGGGCCTCCAGCCAAGATGGATCATGGTCGATCCAGATCGCGCACTTGGCGCCCTCGATGCCACCCTTGGAGTTCCACGACTTGCCGAGGTTGTCGCTGAAATAGGCGTAACGGGCGCCGTCCGGTCCGTCATGCTCAAACTTGACGATCTGGTCGTCGCGATAAACGATCTTCCATCCCCGGCCGCCGAGATCCCGCTCCACGGCGGGCAGCACGCGATTGGGGGAAACCGTGAAGGAATAACAACGAATGACGCCGACCGCGGGCCACGTCCAGTCGCTTGTCCGGCCCTGACCGTCGAACTCGCCCAGAAACGGATACGGCGTCGCCTTGGCGGCGATGAGAACGGCCGCCGCGATCGCGGCGAGCGGCAGTACGGCCCATAGGAGCTTTCTTTTCACCGGCCGCGATATCCCTCGCACAGCTCATTATCCGCATTTCCAGACCTGCGTTCTAAGCCATCGGAGCACGCACTTCCTGTCCACTCCCTCTGATGTGAAACTCGGTGCAAAACCCCAATCCTAACGCGCGAACGCCGAACGCCGTTTTACCTCCGGTTGAGAGCCCTCTCGTTGACCCCCGAAGGCTCTGCAGGCGATGGCTTGGGCTAACCGCCCATTCGATGCCCGAGTTCTTGGATTTCGTTCTCGGCAATGTCGCCCATGAGGACGAAGCTGGAAGCTCCCGAGCGCCATGCGAAGGTCCGAACGCCGTTGGGCAAGTTCACAAACTGACCGGGATCGACGGCTGCCTTCGTCTGGTAGAGCACGACTCTTCGCCCATTGCCCGCGTACTGCTGGACGAGTACCTGGCGGTCCGCGATCTTCTGAACTCTCGCTGCCTCGAGCTTGTAGGGGCTGTCCGCGGGGAGTCGCACGTCGGCAAAGCCGCCTCGCCTGATGAGCTCGACCAGCTTGATCTCGGGGGTGACGATGCGAGCGCCTCGCGGCAAGTTCCAGTCGGTCGGATCGATGCGAGGATTCAGATTCACCTGGGTGAACTCGAAAGAGGCGGACAGGACGCCGCCTCGCGTATAGAGCTCGCGTTTTAGGATCATTCCCGATCCTGGTTCGATCCAGAGCTTCTGAAGTGTCTCACCCTGCTTATTGGTCAACGTGACGAGCTCGGTGGGAACGTTCGCGACCGCTCCTCCCGGAACCTCGGTCACGACGACGTTTCCGTTGGCCGCTCGCTGGGCGAGCCGGGCATAGGCCTCGTCGACGACGGGAGGGCCCCTCTCGATCACGTTGCGGCCGGGAATGTAGTGGAGGCGCTCCGAAGCGGTTTCGATGATGATCTGTCCGTGAAGAGGCGAATCCTCAGGAAACTCGATCCGGCTCCGCATGCCGTCGTTCAGGACATATTCGGTATGTTGCTGGCGGTTGAGGCCGTTCCGAGTCTCGATAACGCGAGTGCCCTGATAGCGAATGGTCCCGACCGCGCCGAGCGCCTTCTTCAGGGCAGGCGGAAGTTGCGGCGCGATCCGCCAAGGGTGGTTCTGGCGGATTTGCCGGCGCTGCTGAATCAGCTTGCGGGGACGAAACTGCGCCTGAGAATGAAGGGGGCTCGAGGCGGCGATCATTGCCGCGACGAGAAGGAGAAGCCTCATAGCGTCGCTCCGACATCCTCCTGGTCCCAGTCGAACGGGTTGGAACTCGAGTCGCTGGAATCCTTCGCCTCATTGGGCGTCATGCCGTCCGCCGCGATCTCGCGGGCCGTCGTCGTCTCAATGTACTGATTCACAAGGCCTCGCTCCAGAGCCCCGTTTCCAGCGGAGCCGCCTACGCCCGGATGGACGAACAGGGCAACCGCGAGGGCGCCGGCGACGGCAAGGCCGGCCGTGGGCTTCCAGATCCAGCCATAGAGATCGAGTCGGCGTTTCCGAGCTGCGGTTTGGCGCAGCCTGACGTTCAGTTCGCTTCGCCATGCGAGGCTCACCGTTTCTTCGGGCAGGGCTTGGACCGCCTCGCGGACCTGGATCTGTCCCGGAGCTGCCAGCCTCATGTCGACCTCTCTCTCATCCATTTCGGTTCTATGCTTCATTTAGACACCTCCGTCTGGAGGTAGTTTCGCAGAACGTTCTGGAGATGCGCTCTCGCCAGAAACAGCCTGCTCTTTACGGTTCCGACCGGGACGCCGACGATCTTGGCGATCTCCTCGTAGGGCGTATCCTCCCGGTCGTGGAGCAGGAGCACGGTCCGCAGCTTCTCGCTCATCGTCCGGATTCCATCCTCCACCGCTTGCTGCAACTCCAAATCGATCGCGATCATCTCCGGCTGCCAGCGATTGTCGGCCACGTCGACCTGCTCATCCGACTCCGGCGACAGGTTCATGCCGACCTCGGAAACCGAACGCTCGGCCTTTCTGGCGCGATCGATACACAATTTATAGGCTATTCGGAACAGCCAAGTGCGAACGGAAGAGCGGGCATCGAACCTTCCGAAGCTCTGGAAGGCGCGCACGAATACGTCTTGCGTAATGTCCGATGCCTCCTCGGCATTCGGCACCATCCGCCTCACGAATCCGAAAACGCGGTTTTGGTATGCGTCGACGAGCTTGCCGAAAGCATCCATGTCCTGTTTGCGGCAACGGTCGACGAGGACCGCCTCCGAAGTGTGGTCAAGGTGCTCTCTGGACGCCAATCTTCCTGCCCCGATGCACAGTTCCATTTGCATCTTGCCGTGACGCTGTGCTTTGCTGTTTGTTCAGTTTACGATAGGCCCGACGGCCCGGGGCACCAATGTGACTCCGCTTGTGATCTGCCGTTTCATAGGAGCCTGACGCCTAACTGCCTGTCAAGCCTGACGTGGCCTGAGGCAGAAGCCGCTCGCGGGCCGGACCGCCTGATTTATCCGGGCGGGTTTCGTCCCGTCCGAGGCAAAGTGAGCTCGCCTCGGGAGCGCCAGAGCCGCGCGGTTTTCCCTCTCCCACCCACCCCTCCGACCCAAAGCTGAGATCTGCGGCAACTGCAAATGAAGGGATCTTTTTGGTCTCCACGGTATACTTAATATGCATCGGACAGATTCGCGACAGAGATTCATGCCTTGCCGGCGGGCCGACCGCCTGAGGGATAGCACGAGCCTTGAGACACGCAGATTCGGTCACGGTAGAGCTCGTGCGAGGGTACGGGCAAGGTTATGAATGGCAATTAAGACTCTTTATGTAGGGAACATCCCCTATTCGGCAACCGAGGACGAGATCC
>DATJYD010000275.1:0-4720 GCA_035499755.1 Fimbriimonadaceae bacterium | reverse complement strand
CCGAGAGCGGGGTCCGAGCGTTTGCCCCGACGCCTTATCCTAACTATCGAAGGCGACCCGTTGCAAATCAACGGCTTCCTCGCCAATTCTCAAGAGAAGGCTCTCAACCGGAGGTGAAGCAGCGTTCGGCGTTCGACGCTTTGGGCTTGGGGTTTGGCGCTGAGTTTCAGGTCACGCTGAGAGGCGGTCCGCTAGTCCTGCCCGTATGCCCCGACCGTGGATGGCGCGCGAAGATCGGCGGCATGGAGTAACGTCTGAGATTACGATGACGACTCCCGACGCTGCCGGCTGTTATCGCCCGAGGAATCTTCATTGAGCATCCTCGGTGTCGCCCGCCGAACGGCAATTCGCGTCGCCTATGTCAAGCGCATCGGGCTACGCTGGGCTCGAGCTTTGGCCGATGCCGGTGTCTGGCCGCCGGCCGGCGTTGCACTCGATTCGGGAGGCGGTTTGAAGATCCCCGGCTTGAGGCTGACGATTCCGCAGCCGGACAGGATTGGGCTCGAAGTCTATCGCTCGCTCCAGCAAATCGGCGACTTGGAGCAGCGGGCAAACGCGACCGTCGATGTACAACACGATAGCGTCCGAATCGCGGTAGGCGGTATTGTAGCCGCCGCCTACAACTCGGCCGACATCGGCGTCTTTCACGAGGTGTTCGTCGAGAGGCTCTACGCGTTCGAGGAGCCGGGGCCGCTGTTGATTCTGGACATCGGCATGAACATCGGCTTGGCAACCCTCTTCTTCCTTCGCAATTACAACGCCGAGGTACGGGCCTTCGAACTGGTACCGAGCACGGCGAAGATCGGGCTCGACAACCTCGCCCTCAACCCGGATCTCCAGGCAAGAGCGACGGTGCGTGAATATGGGTTGAGCGACCGCGACACCGAGTTGGATCTTAGCGTCGACCCTGCCGAGCGCCCGGAGAACAGCCTCCTGAAGCCCGCCGCGCATCCAGGGCCGGCGACCGAAAGAGTCCAGGTACGCGATGCCGCTAAGGAGCTTCGTTCGGCGGTCGAGTCCCTGGGGGCGAGGAGGCTTGTCGTCAAACTCGACGCGGAGGGAGCCGAATACGAGATCATGCGGCGGCTCGCCGACACCGATCTCCTGGCGCGAATCGACCTGCTAATGATCGAGTGGCATCGCCGACCGGACGCCGATCCCGAAGAACTGCGAAAGCTGCTGCGGGCAGCGGGATTCAACTGGTCGGAGCGTGAGCATTATTGCTCGCCGGTGGGATTCATCTACGCTTATCGGCTCGCGAATCCCGGCGCATCCTAATAGCAGTCGTCAATCGAACCCGGTGCCGAATGGGCGCCGTCGCCCGTACCTCAGGATGAGAATGGCTGACTCTGACCGCGAGCGGCTGGTGGTCGTGACGAGCACTCCCGACGGCGTCGCGCCGCTGACGCCGGGCGAGCGTTCGATGCTGGAAGAGGAAGGAGACCAGGTCGAGCAGACGGCTGTCGTTCGCCACTCGTTTCCCGATCTTCTGCCGACCGACGAGGCCCGCCTTCCCTTCGAGAAGGCCAAAGCGGCCTACGCCGGATCCGACGCGTTCAATACCGTGCTGCACGCGCGGCTGGCCCTCGACCGCTCTCCCAACTATCTGCCGGCCAGGATCTACGAGGAGCTTGGCATGAACATCGCCCGGGGCAAAGACCTGGACGAGTGCGCGGAGCGGCTTCGAGGCGCGATCGAACTCGGGGAGGCGATCCTCGCCGGACGCGCCGATGCGCCGCCGACGGACCGGCCGATCGAACGCGAGCATGTCTTAGAGATTCTCGATATCGCGCATTACAACCTTTCGGACCGCTTGATGCGTCTGGGAAAGTACCGGGAAGCACTCGACCATCTGCGGGCTTCGGAGGCGCTGCCCAAAACGGCGGAGGGCAGAATGAAGCGGCTCATGAAAGAGGCAAGCCTGCTCTATCGCTTGCGGGACCATCTCGGATCGATCGAGAAGCTGAAGCAGGCGAGGGCGATCGATCGCGAGCTGTTTCTCCTGCTCCGGGAGAGGATGGCGTTCGATGGCCATGCGGGCGTGGACCAGCCGGTCTAGAAAGGAGGACAGGACATGAAGAAGATCGCGCTCCTATTGCTGCTCATCATTTCGATGATCTTCGTCGCCACGTCGCATCTGACGCCGGCGACCGGCGCGCCGCCGCTCGCGGACAGCGAGGCGCCCCTGTGACCGTCACTTTGGACCTCTTTCCGGACCGGCTCATTCGCGCATTCGTGCGCGGCGAGGAATGGGCGTTCGACGAGGTGCGGGGCCGCTTGCGCGCGAAGCTCCGGCGAGACATCCGGGAAGTCCTCCACGACATGCCGCAGTTCGTCGACGAGGTCGAAGCCGACGTCTGGCTGACGCCGCTGCTCAAGGAGGTGCACGAGTCGGCTACGTTGAGCAAGGTCTATTCCTGGCTGCGCACGATCGCGGTGAACAAGGCCCTCGACGTGCGCCGCAAGCACGGCCGGAACGAGGCGGTCGACACATGGGAAGAGATCGGACTGCGGTACGGACGCCAGATCGACGATCCCTCCGGGCCGATCGCCTTCAAGACCGACCTTCTCCGGGCATTGACCGGGATGCGGCAGCGCACGCTGATGGTCGTCGTCTTGGAGGAGATTCAAGCTGAGGACGGGCTTCTGATCGATGCCTTCGAGCGGGCGGCGAAGCGCCTCGGCAAGTCGACGCCCTATGTCAAGCGTATCTTCTATGAGCTACGGCCGCTGCTCGCCATCCGGCTTCCGGGATGGGAGCTGAGCGCCTAGAGGCTAACCCGGGCGCGAAGGGAGTTCTCGAGCGCTTTGATCTCGCCAGGCGTCGGGTTGTGATCGAGCCCCCAGGTCACGGGGACCTCTTTTGCGCCGACGCGCACGAGGATCGTCTGCCAGTTGGCTTTCGCCGTCCAGGAGGCGATCCGGTGAAAGTCGTCTTCGGTCATCGCGAAGGCGTGCTCGCACACAAGGGTGTGGCCGTCCTGGGAGGCCCGGAAGGCGGCGAGCGGGATCGCCGTCTCGGCCACTCCGACGCCGTCCCGGTCGACGAGCCGGATCTTTAGCTTCCGGTCAGCAGTCGACTCCTCGGGATTCGGGCTCGGGATCTCGAGGTTCAGGGTCAAGGTCGTCCGCAGGGCGGGCACGTTTGGAGCAAGCATGGGATCTCCGCTCGGCTCGAACCGCGCCGAACAGGAGAGTCGCCCGTTGCGCGCCGAGACGCTCAGCGTGGCCAAGCTTAGCGTCCGCGAGGCGTCGATCTGGGCATCGGTCTTCCAACCGTCCTTCGTCGCCGTCTCGCGGATCCCCGTGTTCCGATTCACGCGCCAGTAGATGCCTTGAGAGTGGCTGTATTCATAGGGAGATCTCGAGGCGAAGAAGAGATAGGCGGCGGTGCCGGGAATCGATACCGAGAGGGCCAGGACGGCAAGAGCCAGCTTCCAGGTCGAGCCAGGACTCGATTGGCCGGTAGCTCGCGCCTCCCGAACGCCATGCCCGGAGGTTTCACCCGCGGGGTTCCGGTCTGCGACGGTGCGGCGACTGCTAGGCCGCTTCTTCGGCCGCAGCCCTCCCGAGTGGGTCTCCTCCGGCAGGTCCGCGAGCCGCGACTGAAGTTCGTCTCGCTCTGCCTGAGACAGAGTTTCTTCCGGCTCGTCGATGATATCGCGGCGTCGTGGCATGCTCTCACCCTCGCAAGGCGGATTCAAGAACCGCCCCAGTGATTTTCGGGGGCATCGCCCGCAGTCTTGAGGTAGCGGACTGAATCGAGCGTCATTGGGGCGATAGAGACACCCGAGCCAATCCGCCGAGCAGAGCCCGATTCCGATTAGATCCCTCCACCGGATCCTGCGCTCATGCTTCGCTCCGGCTCGGGTTCCCAGGATGACACGTCTAGCGGGCGCCTGACGGGATCGCAGGGCGAGCCCTGCGCCACGCATGGCATTTCTCAGGCTTCAGGGCAGCTTCGCGAGCGTGGCCATCACGGCATCCGTTACCGCCTGGATCAGTTCCTCGTCCTCGCTTCCGCCAGCCGCGCAGGCGGAAGGACGGTTGGGGGCGACGGCGATCGCCTCCGCGAATTCGCCCTGATCGCACAGCTCGCACTCCTTCATTCCCTTGCGGGCGTCGGGCAGACCGAGCTTGCTCTTGATTTCGAGGAGATCGCTCGTCTTGGCGGAGGGAATCAGGGAGATGGGCGCTCCCAGTTGGCTCGCGATCAGGAGGGTCATGCAGTAGGTTTCGAGGACCTCGGCGTACCATTCCGCATGAGTGACGGTGTCCGCCCAGCAGACGATGCCGTGGTTGGCGAGGAGGATCGTGTTGTGGTCCTTGGCGAAAGGCAGGATGGTCTCGGCGAAGATCTTGGTGCCGGGGGTCTCGTAGGGGGAGACGGCGACGCGGCCGACGAAGACCTCCATCTCGGGAATGATGCAGCTCGGGGGGACGTGGCCGGTGATCGCGTAGGCGGTAGCGTGAGGCGGATGGCAGTGGACGACGGCTTTGGCCTCGGGCACGGCCTTGTAGATCTCGAGGTGAAGGAGGATTTCGCTCGTGCGGGCTTTGCGCCCGGCAAGCTGGTTGCCATCGAGGTCGACGAGGCACAGGTCCTCGGTCTTCAAGTCGGCCTTGCTGCAGAGGGTCGGGGTGCAGATGACGGCGTCTTCGGTGAGGCGGTAGGAGATGTTGCCGCCGTTGCCGTCCACGTAGGCGCGCGTCCACAGCT
>DATJYD010000274.1:0-2498 GCA_035499755.1 Fimbriimonadaceae bacterium | reverse complement strand
TAGAATCCCACGCCTTCGATAGTTGCGGGCTGGTCGATCTCCTTTTCCTTGTCCGTCGGATGGTATTTGTCTTCGATCGCCTTCCGAGTCGCCTCGATCTGCGATTGGAGCTTGCTGCCCTTCGTCAGATCTGGATCGGGCACCTCGATGACGGCCGTCTGGCCGGACTTACCGGCAACGACGAGGAAGAAGTCGCCATCCTTCCGCTTAACCACGCTCTTCAGAGTGCCGGTGAGGCGAAAGGTCGACTTCTCAAAGTCGCCGATTCGCTTGTCGCCGTAATCCTCGAGATTGCCTTTCACATCGCCGGGCAACTTCGTCGCGAGGAGTTGCTCGACGGTGATGTCCTTGGGGGTGAGATCGATGTTGGCGGCGTCGGGATCGGTGGCCCGCTTGATGTCGATCCGCTGAGTGCCGTCGCCACGATTGCCGGATGCGGCTTGCACCGCGCCCGGAGAGCCGTTGGACTTGCAGCCCACCCCGATGACCAAGGCCCCGCCGGCAATCAAGATCGCGGCTCCGAGTTTCGTGTAGTGACTTCTATCCATCTTGATGAATCCGGCCGCAAAACGAGGCCAGCCATTGCGGCGTCGATACATTATAGTACGGACATGAGACGCGCTTTTACGCTCATCGAGCTTCTGGTTGTGATCGCGATCATCGCGATTTTGGCGGCGCTTCTCTTTCCGGTTTTCTCTCAGGCCAAGGAATCCGCGAAGGCGAGCGGCTGCCTCTCCAACATCCAGCAGATCGGAATGGCAGTCCAGATGTACTTGGGCGACTCTGACGGAACCTATCCGCAAACGAAACCTTATGCTTCAGACCCCGCCGTCCAGGACTCGAGCGGAGGCGACGAGGAGCCGGACCAAGGGTCGGTGTTCGATTTGATCTTCCCGTATATGGGAAGCGGAAGCCGAGCTCAGGGACAAAACTTGAGCCGGGCCCAGGTTTTCTCTTGCCCCGACGACGCGGACCCGTTTGGGAAGAGCTGCGTTCTGGCCGACCCCGATGCGCCCGACGTGACCTCCTATCTCATGAACGGCTACTTCGTATTTGGACTGAACGAATCCGGCGTCGACCGGCCATCGAATACCATCCTCCTCGCGGAGCGGAGGAGTCAGACGCCAGACTTTACGCCATTCTGCGACTACATCTACCGGCCGTGGTGGAACGCGGGGAACTCACAGGCGCCCGAAGACGAGATGAGTCAGATCGGTGGCGCGATCGCTACGACGCGCCACCACAATCTCTCGAACTACGCCTTCGTCGACGGGCACGCGAAGGCAATGCCGTTCACCCAGACGTATTCGCCCCCGACGATCGATCTGCACTTGGTCAAGCAGCCGTAACGCCTACCACTGCTCCGGTAGGTCGACCCACGGGAACCACTGCGGGCAGGGCTCGGCCTGGGCGAGCGCCGGATTGCTCCAGGTGCTGCTTGGCACGGTCGCCCACCACGTCGGGAACTTGTGGAAATGCGCGTGGGTATCCGTCATCACGTAGTTGGCGCCGTCCTGGTGGCGAGAGAAGGCCTGGTACCGATCGGGGCGCACGATCTCCTGGATGGAGCTCGCCGTCAGGCTCGGCGCAGTCTCCGCGATGAAGATCTTGCCAGCGGGATCGTTGAGGGCAGTAATGCTGCCTCCCGACTGGTTGAAGGCATTGACGCCGGCCGGGGGTGGCGTGAGGTTCTTGTAGAAGTAGTAGTTCAGGGCGTAGGAGAAGCGGGGCACGCTCGGCGGGAAGGGGACGCCATGCGTATTGTCGACCGTGGTACTGTCGACCGGACAAACGAAGACCCCGAAGTTCTTCGCGTAGGGCATGATGAGATCCGGCCAGACAAGCTGTGAGACGCCGGGGCCGTCACTCCACGCGAACTCGGTGTAGGGCCCGGTGAAGCCGGCGGTCGGGTTCGGGTAATTCGCCATGGGAAGCGAATCGTCCGAGTCGGTCAGATACATGTAAAGGGCCAGACCGATCTGCTTCGTATTCGAGAGGCAAGCGGTCTTCTTGGCGGCTGCCTTGGCTTGGGCGAAGACCGGAAAGAGGATCGCGGCAAGAATCGCGATAATCGCGATGACGACGAGGAGTTCGATAAGAGTGAAGCCGTTCGGCCTTGGAGAGGATTTCATACGCTAACCTACAGAATCTACAGACGTGATGTTTCCGGCATGCAGTTCGCGAGCCAAAGGGGAACTATACCTTTGGCGTGAGGGGCGCCGGGATCGGATGGGACGAGTGGGACTGGTTGGACTTGTTGGACAGAGCGGGACTTGGGAGCCTGGCGGAGGGGCTTCGATCGGATCTTGGTGGCCCTCGTCGGCACCCTCTAGTGAGGCTTATGGAGATCGATTCCCTGCCCCGGCGAGAACGTCTGCGGCCACAGTCGCCACTTGACGTGAGTGTCGCAGAAGATGAAATCCGACCCCTGCTGATGGCGATGGGTCGAGATCGCTCCGGTCTCCTCATCCATGTCGTTCCTGCCGGGAGGAGTCTTC
>DATJYD010000273.1:0-2846 GCA_035499755.1 Fimbriimonadaceae bacterium | reverse complement strand
CACTGCTTAGCTTGCTGGGCTGTCAGTCGCTTGCGAGCGGAGTTGAAGTCAAAGTGCGAGGTAGTGCAAAGTGAGAAGGCTTCATTGAGGGACTGGCATGATTCGGCTGGATCGAAGAACCTATCGATCTTGAGTTCAAGTTCTTCGGGGGTGAACGAGACTGCAAACTCGTCGTGGCGTGTGGCAAGGGCCGCCCCATTGAATGGAAGATGCCGGCCCATTCTGAAGCCGCCCGCGAATACGGACGGGAGGGCCCACCAGTTCCGCCAGTCCTCATCTCCAATACCGGTCCGGGGGACGAAAATCGTGATTGGGGGTGAAGCGGGCAACTGCTGAAAGGGAGGACGCCAGCCGGCTGAAGTCAAGGCAGCCTGCTTGCTTGCACGCGCGCCGCAAAGTCTCGCATACTGGACCCCGCGCCCGGTTTGGGCTCCGCGAACCGCTCCCACGATCGCAACACCCTGTTGGATGTCGAAGACGTTCTCGTCGAGTACCAGAGCCCCCCTCTTCCTCGTATTGCCTCCGAGGTCGACAATTGCCAGCAAGGAGCATGCATTCCGTAAGTAAGATCGCAAATCTCGAAACAAGGGGCCATCAAGATAGCTGTTGTCGGTTATCACTCCCAACACGCCGAGCCCAGAGCTCTCCTGGATCAACGAGTACAACGCGAAGAACTTCACGTAGTCGTTCGACAGGGCCTGACGCTGAATCTCTTCCCGGGCCACGCTCGTTTTGAAACGCGCCATCGCGTGAGTAATCCAGTCGTTCGAATTTGACGAAAGTTTCGAGTAAGGAGGGTTGCCGATGACGATGGTAAAGCGCTCAGTCTGCTTTATGGCCGTTACGGCTTGCGCCTCGTGGGCGAGGGCTTCCCAGTCGAGCGCTAGCCTGGCCTGCAGCTCACTCGCAGGTTCGAGGGAATTGGTCAGATAGATGCGAACTCGCTTGTCCGTGGCAAAGCGATAGCCGGTCTCACCGAGTTTGAGGCCCATCTTCATGTGGGCGATCGCATACGGAGCCATCATCAGCTCGAATCCGTATAGTCTGGGAAGCAGGTGTTCGGGAACGTAGGCGTTCCAGAAGTCGGGGAAGCATTGAGGATGGGAGGATTGGGGATTGAGCCGGAGAAGCCCGATGCAGCCAGCTCGATCCTGGCCCCACTTCCTTTGAAGGTGGTTCCAGATTACGTCGATGACCTCGACGAGGAATGTCGCGGTTCCTACTGCTGGATCGAGGATGACCACGAACGGGCTATCCGGTGGAGTGCCTTCTGGGATCTGGATACTGGTATTGGGGTGTTGAGGTGTTGGGGTTTTGGGCTGGTCGCCAAGCTTTGGCTGGTCGGCAAGCATGCCGTCTAGGGTTGGCTGCGGCGAGTTAAGACCGGAACCTCCATCCCCTGCCCCTTCCTCCTCCGGCGCACGATCCATCACCGCAGGAGGAAGGGGTTTTGCGGCCATTTCTCGCCAGGTGATCGTGGAGGCGAGGCCGTCTTCGATGCCGAACTCGGTCTGGAGGAGTTCGTGGACGCTCCGAACGATGTACGAGACGACCGGCTGGGGCGTGTAGAAGACGCCCCGCTGAACCTTGAGCTTTTTGTTGTATGCGGCGAGGTAGTCCTCGTAGAAGCGGATCACCGGGTCTTCGCCGGGATTGCGGCTCATGAAGTCGTTTCGGATCGCGGGTAGGTCCGTATCTTCGCTACGGAGCAGCTCAACGACCTCTTGAACACCGAGCTCGTCGAAGTCGATTCCGCCCTTCTTGCGCCCTCCGACATCGAGGAACGTTTCGAGGATCTCTTTCAGGAATGGATTCGTGATCGGCACGAGGCGGGCTAGGTCCTCGGCGTGGATAACCGTCCCGGAGGCTCCTCCCTCCCAGTCAGTCCGAGAAAAAGCTGCCGTGAGGAGGCCGTAAGAGACTGTCTGGGCAAACGTATCGGCGAAGTCCTCCGGTTTCAGATCGTGGATCAGAGCTTCCTTGAAGGCCTTGAAGAGCTTGGTCATCGGACCGCTTTCGGTCTCGGCTTCGAGCACTTCCTTGCAGCGCTCGCAGATCTTCTTCGATAGGTCAGCGAGGGCTTCGGCAAGTCCCTTGGCGGTCCTGATCGTATGGCCGATCCCATGCCGGAAAGGACGTGCCCACTGTCGCCGCCACGCCTGCTTGTCGGCCGTGTCAGGAGGCCAGCGGAGATTCGCACGCAGGTCTGAGTAGGTTTGCTGCAACTTGGCAGGCGTGTCCTGTGTGTCCCATTGGAGCACGTTTAGCGTGGGCAGATCCCCCTCCGCCTGGTGGAAGTGGGCGAAAGCGACTTCGCGCATGCCATCGACCTTTTCGCCGTAGGTCGTCATGAAGAGAAGGTCTGAAGCATCCCATCCTTGGCCGGTTTGGGGGCCGCGCTTCTTGATCCTCAGGTGGTTGAGGATGCGCCGCATCAGGGTGACGGGTAGCTTTTTGTTCTCGAAGTCGATGAAGAAGATGCCCCAGGGCGTCTCGCGGGTGGGGGGCCGGATTTGGTAGATCTTGTTGACCTTTGGCGCGAGGTCTTCCTTGAGACCGAGTTCCTCCGGCTCGTACTGGAACGTCACATCGTCGACATTCGCTGACGAGATTGGCCAGTGCAGCTCGCGTTCTAGGAACCACAAGAGCTGCTCGATCGAATCGACCGAGAGAAGGGCTCTGAGGGTCGGATCGGTCAGCATCTAGATCAGCTCCCGGAGCGGAACCCAGCCGTTCTCTCGCTGAAAGTGGACGGTCTCGAATGCGTTGTAGCTGTGGGATGTGCGCTCCGTCTCGAAGTGCTCGCTGAGCAGCGTGCATGCCTCATTCAGGCTACCGACATGAAC
>DATJYD010000272.1:0-7214 GCA_035499755.1 Fimbriimonadaceae bacterium | reverse complement strand
GGATCGGGCCTGATTTCTAGAGAAGGTTGTGAGCTTTTCGAGCGCACATTTCCAGGCCCAGTCAGCCTGAATCGTCTCGGAGGTGCGACGCTCTATTGGCGAGGCACGAGAGCGATCCGGTAGCCGGAGAAGTCGAACACGACCCGGAACGGAAGCATCGCGTCCTGACCGATGTTCCCGGCCAGGTACGGCTCGGCGAAAGCGCCCTGCTTCGCAGTCGAGAAGTCCACCCTCACGTCGTTGAAGCGGTGGCCGCCAAGCTCGAACCACTTCAGCTTTCCCGACCTCGCGGTTACGAAGCCGCCCGCTCCGCCGGACATCGAAGGCTGCGTTTCTCTACCGTCGAGCAGCTTCCATTTCGTGACGAACGGAGCGTGCAGAGTCAGGAATCCGTTGGCGCCGAGGTCGAAGCGATACCAGGCCTTCGGCGCGCCGTCGATCGTGGCCTCGAGCGCCGGGTTCCCGGTGCTGAAACGCACCGGCAGCCAGTTCCCGGACGACAGGGAATAACCGTCCCGCTTGGAGATCTCGACGCTTGGCGCTTTCAAGTCGACCGCGATGATCGTCCGGCGAAAGAAGTCAGCCCCCACGATCCCCGCGATCTTGACCCTGAAGAAGCCGCTAAGCTGGCTTAGGTCCAGATCGACAAAGAGGACGTTCTTCATCATCGCTGGGCCGAGTTCGAATTCGCCGATCGGGCGCAACGAGGAGACGACGTTGCCGCCGACCCCGGTGACCGGCTCGCGGCCGATGCTCGGAAGCTTCGCGTCGTCCGCGGTCGCCTTGTCGATGCACATCACTTCGGCGCCGCTGTCGAGAATGAACCAGCCGAGATCCTTGCCGTCGACCAGAGGATGGACGAGGACGTGCCCCGACACCGCACGCTTGCACTCGACGTTCGCGGGCTTGCTCGTATCGAAGAAGATGTCGTCCGGCTTCCACACGGGCACTTCAAACTCGCTCGCGGGAAGTTGCGCGGCGGCGATATGATCGCACGAGATCGTGTCGGTGAGTCCGCCGTCCGTGATCTCGACGTGAGAGGGCACCTCCCGGTCGCCCGCCGGTTTCCACTCGCTTAGCTTGATGACGAGCAGACCGGATGAGATCGGCAGGTCCGCCTCGGACGGCAAGTGTGTGGCCGGGTCGATCTTGAGGATCTCCTCCTGGCCGGAGTCCTTGAGCTTGAGATGAAGGGTGTCGCCGTCTTCGCCGATCACGATGGGCGCATTCGCGTCGAGCCATCGGCTGGTGAGCGCGAGTTCCGTCGCGGTTTGCCGGTCGCGGTCTTCGAAGTCCAGCTTTTCGACGCCGCGCGAGCGGTCGACCTGCCAAAACGTCTTTCCGTCGCAGGCGAACTTCTCGGTGATCGGGCCGGAGAAAGTCTGCACGAACCGGCCATCGGGCATCGCGTCGAGCGTATAGCCTTCGTCGATTCCGAAATACTGCGCCTTGCCGGTCATCCGGAGGGACGACCAGGCAGGAGCTTTCGGGGACATGATCGCGGCTCGAACGCGATCGAGAAGAGTTTGCGGGTTTTGGGCGGCGGCAAGCGCGAAGACGAGGTTCAACATGGGTTCTTTGCAGCATACGCCCGCGGGGTGGGACCGGTTTCTTCTTTGAGCCATTCGACGGAAAGGGAAAAGGCGTGTACCATAGAAGTGCCGGACCAATGGACGGGCCGGCAAGGATGTTCAGGATGAACAAAGGCCTGATGCTCGCGCTTCTTTGCGCCGCCCTCGTTGTTGCGGACGGCCAAGAGCCTCCCGGCTGCTCTATTCGGTCTCAAACGGTCTCCTATACGCATTCCGGTGAGCATGCGAAGCATGCGGCCGCCCGCCGTCACAAGACGAAACCGCGAAAGCCTCGCCGGAAGACCGCGGCTTTGGAGGGCGCGATCGACCGCCTGAGCGCTCCGGTGATCGCATCTCCGATCTATGTGCCGCAGCCTGGAGAGCGTTCGGCGGCCGCGATTACGGAGAGCCGGGGGTTTCTCTACGTGGTCGTGGGCAACAAGCTGTACAAGGTGGACGAGACGACGCTGAGGACGGTCAAGACCTCCGAACTCGGCCTGCGTGAGGAAACGTCGCCCCGGGATAAGCCGGCCTCGCACAAGGGGAAGAAAGCGAAGCACAGCCGGACTGCGACCCGTAGAGCCCGCTAGTTAGGTTACGAGGGCGTTGCCTTGCGTTTGCAAACGGTCATTCCGAAGCGAAGCGCAGGCGCGGGGCAGGACCTATCCTCAGCGGATCGGATAGCTCGTCCATCCAACTGCGCCCGACCATTTTGGGAGCCGGAGGCGCCGTTGGTTACGGCAGCCGAATGAATTCGGCGGCCCCAGTGTCCCAAGGGTTACCGCTTCTCGTACGAATATGCCTCGTAGCGGAAGTCGGTGAATTCCGATTTCACGTTCAGCGTGATCTGCAGTTTCCTCTTGCCTTCGGTCAGCGAAGCAGGGATCTCGAAGTCGTCGTCGAACCAGCGCAGGAAGGGGTTCTGGTCCGCGTGATACCAGACTCCCGCCGACTTGCCATCCACGAGAACCTCCGCCTGCTGCCGGCCCACGTTCTGGTCTAGACGCCGCCTTAGCCGGACCCCGGAGTTTGAAGGGTCGATGGCGACGGTGAACCCAATCTGTCCGCCTTTGTGGTCGCGGCCGTCGTCGCGGATCGTCGTGGTCGACGCATTTCCCTCGTAGGAGGCGTCGAGGTCGCCGGTGAGCTTCGAACCGGCGGCGCGATATCGGTGCGACTCCTCACTTGCTTGGTTGCCGACGTCGATCATATCGGTCATCGTCAGTGCCGGGCGCTTGCGGAGATAGTAGAAGCCGACGCTGCGGTAGTGGGAGACGATGTCGCTGTTGCCGCCGTGCTGGATGCGCGCGTCGAGCGACGAGTAGAAGGGAACGGGCGCCTCCAGGTGGAACCGGTAGTAGCAGGCTGGCCCCGGCACGAGGAAAATGTCGCCCACGCAACCGGCGAAAGGCAGGTTGTAGTTGCGGTTCGGCCAATAGCAGGCGAGGTAGTAGTCCTCCGTGCCGGTTCCGTTCACGATCGGCATGCCCGCGCCGTCGACCGTAAAATGCTCGTCGCCTTCGCAGTAGTGCATGCCGAACATCGTCTGCACGACCCCCACAAACCAGCCGGTTCCGGTCCCTTCAGCGAAGAGCCAATCGCGGCCCATCTCGGTCCGCCCGTCGCGATAGTGGGCATAGAAGTAGCCGGCGTCGTATTCCTTGTATTCGTTTGGGCGCAGGTGGACCTCAGCGGTGATCGGTCCGCTGTTCTTCGCCTGCCGGTTGACGAGCCAGAGCTGGCCATGCCGCCAGAAGGGCATGCGGAAGTAGTTGGTGAGGCGGATGCGGTTGTTGGGCAGCTTCTCGACGTTGGCCGGCATCGAGCGCAGGTCCTCGGGGCGGATCGCGTCTCCGCAGAACATCCCGATCGGGGCGAGAACCTGCTCGTGGCGGTCGTCGTCCCAGAGTCCGGCGATCTCGACGTTGTTCAGGAAATCCTCGGTGGCGTCGCCTTCGATCACGATCCGGCAGATCGTCCCGGGCTTGGAGACATTGAGAAGATCGAGGCGGGCGTCCTGGTCGAGGCCGGGCGATGTGGCGCGGATCACCTCCTCATCGGGATGCGGCTGAAGCTCCTCGCCTTGGTTCTTGAACGCGCTCAGGAGGTAGTCGCGGTTTTCGTTTCCCGTGAAGGTGGTCACCGGTGTGCCCTCGGGATAGCGCTCGATCATGAAGTGGTAGAAGCTGAAGGCGCCGCTGACCGTCACCTTCAGCGACTTCGCGAACGGCATCGGAGTGAAGCTGTTGCCGGCTGCCTGGTCACCGGCGTAACGCCCGACGATGTTGTAGGAGTTGAGCAGGCCCGGGAACTGCGGGTACTTGGCCTTGAAGAAGTCGATCGCGGTGACCGAGTAGCGCGGCTTCTGCTCGCCGTCGAAGTAGAAATGGAAGACCTGGCCGCCGACGTCGGTCTGCCAGATGCTCTTGACGCACCCCGGCCCTTGGACATCGACGATGACTGCGTCGCCATGCTCGTCCTTGTAGAGATGCCACTCGGCGTCGCCGTTGACGCCCTTCTTGTTGTGGCTGGAGAACTCGCAAACGGTGACGTTTCGGGGGAGGACCGGAAGCTGGTCGAGAGTGATCTGGCTGCCCGCCTTCCCGTTCATGGCAACCAGCAGCGGGGCGAGTATTGAAAGCATCGCGATCAGTTTTGCATGCCCGGAGATGAACTGCCGAAACCCCCCGAACTACAGATCCGTAGTCCTGAGTCCTCAGGCCAGGGCCGCGATTGGCGGTAAAGAGGCGAGATTAGAGGGTTGGATGCCTCGGGTCACGTGGGCTGGCTCTGACTTGGACTCTCCTCTGCCACGTGCCCCGAGGCTTTTGTATCCGGCGGACGGAGTAGCCTCGGGGCGCGTGCTTAGGGCGGAAGGAAGTCTCGGTCGATGCGCGCGACCCGAGGCATGGGGAAGGAATGAGGCTGGGGCTGGGATGGCTGCTGCCGAATATCGTTGGTATGCCAAATGCAAAGCCTCTTGAGAGCGCTGATTCTCTGACCAAGACTTGGGCTTGTGTCCAGGGTCGTGTCACAATAAAGTTCGTATGTTGCTCTTGCTTCTGGCCATCTTTAGCGGGTCCTTCCGTCCCGCCAAGCCATGAACTGCCTCCGATCACGATTTGGCAAACAGACTACACCGCGTCTCTCCCAGTGACAAGCGTGAGCCAGTTCTATAAAAACCCTGATGGATCTTCACTTCCGACGGGCAACGGCCTTTATCCCTCAGTCGAGTTCGATCCTCACAACCCAAATCACAACGTAGCATGCCCCTACGTTGTCTACGCTCATGGGAGCGCCGCGAGGACGATCACGATCGAGCTGTATAACCCCGTTAGCCGAGCCATCAGCGGGATGTTTACGGCTTCGCAGGTCACTTTCACGAGGACGACTCACAGCCCGAATGTAGTCTACACACTGACGCCAACTCCGGCGTCGCAGGCTATCTCAATTCCGTCGCTGGGCAGGACCACCGTCAGCGTAGATGTTTCGGGCCTGCCAGACTTCGTCTGCGCTGGGTCATTCTCCCTAAGCTGGGAAGCTAACTGCGAGCCTGACGATAGCGGCGGGGGAACGATCGGGGAGACGCTGTACCTCGTGGACGCCACCCCGGCAGGCTGGATGTCGACTCCCTGGGCCGAGGTCCTGAATCTCGCCTGCGCGTGGGCCGACGGCAAGAGCGGAAAGCTGGACTGCCTGCAGTATTGCACGAAAGGGCTGTACCACTCGGCGATGTTCTACTACCACAACGATACGCTCAACCAGATCGACGACTCAACCAACGGCGATGGCACACCCAAGGACAGCTACGGGAAGTTCAAACTGAGCTCCATGTTCGCCAATGCCTCGCCGCCTGCCTATGGATGGGCGGACTGCCGGGACACGAGTGCCTTTCTCCTCCTGTGTACGAGCGCTCTGGGCTACGATGGAACGCTAACTCAGGTGTACGTTCCGGGAACGGACAGTAACGGGAACCCCACCGAGCAGATCTTCGAAACAAACTCCCTACTGCCGATCGGAAGGACCGGTTCCTACTTTCAGTCGGATTGGGGCTTCCACCAGTTCTTTGAAGCCTCCGGAAGCAGCGTATATGATGCTTGCGCTGCTCAGGCGGTCGACCTCAGCGGGGCGGCCTACAACGAGGTTCCTTTCGCGTGGGCGAGGGCTGGTTTCTGGCAGACTGCCATCGGCTCCGGCTATGCCGGCCTTGCATCCGGACTGGAGCCTTCGCCGCCCAACCTCGCCACGCCCACATTTGGCTCGTCCCTCGTCCGTGGCCCTTTGGACGCGATCACTTCGAAACAAATACTGGAAGGTGTTGAATGATCATCCTGTCAATCCCCCTGTTGACCCTCGGCCTTCTCTACGTCAATCGTGCAGTATCCGAGCCCGTGATGACAAGGATCGAAACGGAAATTGAAGCCGGCGGATTCAAGGTCGGCCACATCTACGAGAAGCCGGCCGACCGCCCATTCACCTTCTCGGGGTTCTTTACGAACAAGGTAGCTGGCTTGAGCATCGAGATCCACGCCGGTGAGTGTGACTCGGCGGAAGTTCGGCATCAGGTTCTTTCTGGCTGGTCTCATTCGGCCGAGGCCAACCCTCTGCCCGAGCGGTCTCTGTCTGGAATGCCCGTTGGGGAGCACTGCTATGCGGTCGGGAGCGATTTGACGGAGATTGAGCAGGGTCACTTCGTCCTAGATCGAGAATACGCCGTATGCGATCGGTTTCGAGTCGAGGTCGAAGTCCAGGGGCATCCCCAAGGGACCCCGGCGGAGATCCTGGCGACGCAGAACCTTGTGGCCCAATGGTGCGAGCGGCTGACGCGAGAGATCCTCGCGAATGCGGTTGCCCTGGATCTCAACGACGACGGCATGGCTAAGGCGCCGGCGGCGGTCACTGGCCTGGAAACCAACAAAGAGGGGTACGTGCCGTTGACGAAGTGGGCGCACGACCACGGGATAACTGTCACCTACGACGAAGCGGCCGCGTCGGCCTCGTTCGTGTTTCGCAGAAAGCCGGTGGAGCTAATCCTCGCGTCCGATCGAGCCGTCGTAGGCGGGCGGCTAGTCAACCTGGAGGGCAAGTTCGTTCTCGCTCGTGGCAGTCGTTGGCTTGTGCCCGATCTCGAGCTGACCCGGGCCGTTGCGGGCTAGGATGACGTTGCTTTGCCTTGGGTGGTCGAGCGCTCGGGCCCGTTCCAGCATGAGGCATCTCTGACGACCGTCATCCTGAGCCTGAAGCGAGCCCTGGCGATTCCTGGTTTCCGCATAACTTGGACGCCCGAGAAGGCCGTCGTCAGCGCCGACGGAACGGTTTGCCAGACCTATGGGACGAACCAGGTCACCGTGCCCGATCCCGACGGCAATCCCATGGCCTTGCCCGGGCGCTATGTTACGACCTGGGTCCGCCGTCCGGGGGGTGCCTGGCGGTGTTCCGTCAACGTTTGGAACGCTGACCACTGAGCCCGGCGTCGTCTGATTGCGGAGATTCGCCTCCGGATTCCGATCGCTTGCGATCATGGCGTTGGTCGGCCGTTGAACTCGCACCGGAGGGAACCCACTTTGTGATGATTAATAAAATCGCCCGGCGGCCGCAAGAGGCGGTGTCGTGAATTCCCATGTCACGGAAGGGATGACATTG
>DATJYD010000271.1:0-6279 GCA_035499755.1 Fimbriimonadaceae bacterium | reverse complement strand
CGCAGATGCGCTGCACGGTTCTGCGATGTGCTCGTATGAGCCGTTGACCCAGGCGAATCTGAGATTTGAGATCGGCAGCGACTGTCCGAATCATGGATCTGGGCGAGATGCCGTAGCGGCAGGGCTTTGCCCTGCGGGGCTGTCATGCATGGACCGGGCTTGTTGCAAAAGCATGGTGCATGCGGAATGCCGGCTCGCCGGCGCGGCTTCGGGCTTGCCACGGTGCGAATTTGAATTTGAGATTTGAGATTCCGCAGCCAGGTTCGCAGGGCAAGCCCTGCCGCTACCGTGCCGCGCCTCGGATGCGGGATTAGAGGAGGAGCCCGGTCTCTACCGGGCCTTCTCGATCGCCTTGATCAACTCTTCCTTGCCCATCTTGCTTCGGCCCGGGATCTTCTTCTCCTTCGCAATGTTGTAAATCTCATCCCGAGTCCGGTCTGCGAGCGAGCGGTTCGGATTCCCGGTTCCCTCCGTGCGCTTGTTGGGGGTCCTGCCCTCCTCGCGCCGGTGCTTGTTCACGGTCCTAGCTGCGATCTCCTCGGCCCGATCCTCGTTCTCGCCGCGCTTTTCGCCGCTCTCTTTGATGTGCTCGTACATGCGTTCGTCTTTGTTGCTCCAGGCTTTAGGCATGGTTGTTCTCTCCTCTTGTCTCGTTGCGTTTGCGTGACCGCCACCACAGAAGCGCGATGGCCCCGGCTGCGGCCGCGCCGATCGCGGCGGTCTCGCGCCGGTGGGTGGTCAACATCAGTTGCCGGGACGAGTCCAGCGCCTCGTCTTCGAAGATGCCGTGGGCCGCGAAGTCGCCGGCTACCGGCTCAAACAGGTTGTCGGGACGTCCATTCGATCTCATGTCCGTTTCCTGGCCTTGGAAGCCCTGGCGGCTCAGAATCCAGTCGCCGAACTGGGGCAACAGCTTGTTGCCATAGATCGCCTCGACCGCCGGGAATCCGACCATGAGCTCGCGCCTTCGATGGCTCGCCGCCCAGAAGATCGCTTCCGCGGCGACTTCCGGCTGATAGCACTTGCCGAGCGGCCGCGGCTGGTACGGGAGCTTATTGCGGACCCATGAGAATTGCGGGGTGTTGAAACCGGAGAGCTGAACCATCGTCAGGTCGATTCCGCTTCGGTCGTGCAGCAGCTCCGAACGAAGCGAATCGACGAAGCCCTGAATCGCGTGCTTGGCCGCGCAGTAACTGGACTGGAGCGGAATCCCGCGATAAGCGAGAGCCGAGCCGACGAACACGAGCTTTCCCTCGTTCCGGGGTCTCATCCGCTTCAGGGCGGCCAACGCGCCGTACACCTGCCCCAGGTAAGTCACCTCGGTGACCCTCCGGTACTCCTCCGGCTCCATGTTCCAGACCGGCGCGAATACGGCCGTCATCGCGTTCCCGATCCACACGTCGATTCCTCCGAACGCCTTCTCCGCTCGATCGGCGGCGGCTTCGACCTGGGAGGGGTCGCCGACGTCCGTCGGGATGGCGAGCCCGTGGCCTCCCGCGCGATCGACTTCGGCTTTCGCCGCCTCTAGCCGTTCCTTGCCTCTCGCGAGAAGCACGACGTTGTCACCGGCCGCCCCAAACCGCCTTGCGGTCGCCCGGCCAATTCCTGCGGATGCGCCGGTGATGACGACGGTTCTTGGTTCACTCATATTGGGTGTGACGACGACCGCCGAACTCTGGGTCCCGGCGGGAAACTGCTTTCGCCCTCTTAGAGCGGGTTCTATCGGATAGCCAACTTCGCTCGAATCACCCCACCTGAGATGATCGTGCGACGGGGACTTTCGTCGGGTCTCTTGCATCGTCGCGATCGGTTTCGACCCAGAGAATCTATGTAGTTCGGCCTGGAACCCAGGTGGAGAATCCCTCGGTCGAATAGACAGCCATCTGGGACCCACCTTCGACGCCCCTGCGCGACATTTTGATTTAAAGGTCTATGGCTAAAGGAGATAAGCCTGTTGACGAACACATCTGCCTCGAGCATTGGGCAAAGCCGCCCGAATCGACCTGTTTTGGCGGATGGATCGCCGGGAATCCTCGTCTTTAGCCACTTACGATGGAATTTCGTTTGGCAACGCCCCCAGCAGTTTCTGAGCCGGTTCGCTCAAGAACAGCCGGTAATCTTCTTGGAAGAGCCGATTGAAGACGTCGATGATGGCGGCAGCGCGTGGATGGAAACCTTCGTTCCGCAATCCAACATAGAGGTCGCGGTACCTCACATACCCCGGATCTCCGATCCCGATGAGTATGGGCGGCTGATGCGGCGCCTCACCCGCCAGATACTCGAGAAAGCAGGAGCGACGAGCGCATTCGATTCGCCTTTGCTCTGGTACTACACCCCGATCGACAGCGAGTGGTCGTTGGGCCACTTCGAGAGTAGCGGCATTATCTACGATTGCATGGACGAATTGTCCGCCTTCAGAGGCGCGCGGCCCGAGCTCGTCGAAGCGGAGCAGCGGCTCTTCGAATGGGCCGACATCGTCTTCACCGGCGGATACGAGCTCTGGCTCAGAAAGAAGGCGTTTCATCCGAATGTGCACTTCTTTGGGTGTGGGGTGGAATCCAACCACTTCGGCCAGGCTCTACTGGACGACACCGCCATTCCCGAGGATGTCGCATCGCTGAAGAAGCCGATTCTCGGCTGGTTCGGGGTAATCGACGAGCGCGTCGATTACTCGCTTTTGGACCGACTCGCGGAAGCTCGTCCCGATTGGTCGATCGTTATGGTGGGTCCTACCGTGAAAGTCGATCCCTCGGAGCTACCGAGAAGAGAAAACATTCTCTGGCTCGGCAACCGAGACTACCGGAGCCTGCCGAACTACTGCAAAGCCTTCGACATCTGCATGATGCCGTTCGCCTTGAACGAAGCAACCGTCTACATCAATCCGACCAAGGCCCTCGAATACATGGCTACCGGGCGGCCGATTATCGCCACGCCCGTGCGAGATGTCGTGCGCCAGTACAGCGACATCGTGTACATCGAGGCCGAGGCGGAAGGATTCATCCGGCGAGCGGAACAGATCCTCAGGGATCCCGATGAGGCTCGGGTGAGGCGCGGAATCGAGAAAGCCGCCGCGTCTTCCTGGGACAACACGGTTGAGAAGATGAGAAACCTGATTTTCGAAGCGGTCGCAGGACGAGGCTAGAAGCCGTTCGGCCGCGGATCGCAAACCAAGGGGAGAACATGGATAAGAGAATTGTCATCATTGGGGCCGGCCCTACCGGCCTCGGGGCCGCTTACCGTCTAAGCGAACTGGGCTACAAGAATTACGAAGTTTACGACTCGTCGAAGCAACTCGGGGGATTGGCAAGCAGCTTCACCGATTCCTCCGGCTTCACGTGGGACATAGGCGGCCACGTGATGTTCAGCCACTACGAATATTACGATAAGGTGTTTGACCGGCTGATGGGCTCGGACTATCAGGAGAACCGGCGAGAGTGTTGGATCCGGATGCTGGATACATGGATTCCTTATCCGTTCCAAAACAACATCCGTTACCTGCCGCGAGAGCTGGCTTACGAGTGCATCGATGGCTTGATCGACGCCCAGACGACTCGCGACTTTCGAACCGCTTCCAATTTCCAGGAGTTCGTCGACGCGGTGTTTGGCCCCGGAATCGCCAAGCATTTCATGAACCCCTACAATTTCAAAGTCTGGGCTCACCCGCTCGACATGATGAACAAGGAGTGGATCGGCGAGAGAGTCGCGGTCGTCAACATTCACCGGGCCTTGCGCAACCTGCTCCTCGACTTGGACGACTTTGGCTGGGGCCCGAACAACACCTTCAAGTACCCGTTGGTCGGGGGAACGGGCGAGTTTTATCGGCG
Source organism: Fimbriimonadaceae bacterium (assembly GCA_035499755.1). Lineage (GTDB taxonomy): Bacteria > Armatimonadota > Fimbriimonadia > Fimbriimonadales > Fimbriimonadaceae > JAEVZK01. Next base: position 2,455 of record DATJYD010000271.1, on the reverse strand, counting down.
CTTTGCCCCCCATTTGAGTGGGCGAGTGAACCTCGGCACGACGGTCGTGGAGATCGACTCCGATCGCAAGATGGTGCGCCTCGACGACGGGACGACCGCGCCTTACGACATCTTGATCTCCACCGTTCCTCTGGACATCCTATGCCACCGGATGCTTCGTCAAGTCGACGAGCAGATTGAAGAGGAATCGGGCCGGCTTCTCCACTCGGGCGGATTCATGGTCGGCATCGGGCTGAAGAAACCATGCCCGGCGTCCAAGTCCTGGATGTACTTTCCGGAATCGAACTGTCCGTTCTATCGCGTTACCTATCTCAGCAACTACAGCCCTAACATGACGCCGGATGCGGAGAGCCATTATTCGCTGCTTTGCGAGATCAGCTACAGCGACTATAAGGCCGTGAATCGCGCTGCCGTCGTCGAGGATACGATCTCCGGCCTTGTCGCTTCGGGCCTCATCACGGAGGCGGACCGGGACGCGATCGTCGATACCTGGTGCTACGAGGCCGCCTACTCCTATCCGATTCCTTCGATCGACCGCGACCGCATCCTCGCTCACGTGATGCCCTATCTCGAAGCGAAGGACATCTTCTCGCGCGGCCGCTTCGGCGCCTGGAAGTACGAAGTCAGCAACACCGACCATTCCCTGATGCAAGGCGTGGAGCTGGTCGACCGGCTCCTCCTGGGCGAAAAGGAAACCACGATCGGAATCAGGTACGCATCGACGGCGGACGGCCGGCAGGCCGCGCACGACCGCCCGAAGCCGGCCGCCTTGAATCCGGAGAAGCCGGGGCCGCTGGCGCGACCCAACATGAACGGACACGGGTATGTCAAGTGAAGTCGGCCTGGAGGGAGTTGTACCAGTCGTGGAGGCTGCCTCCAGGCTGCCGGACCCCTTGCTCGTCGACTCCAAAGTCGAACCCATGCGAAGCGACTGAGCGATCGACATCGAAGCCGGCTGGCCTATGAGCGATTTATCTACAGAAGACCGGGACCGGCCGGCGCCCCTATGCCGGTTTAATCTCGCAAGGCTCGTGGAACCCGACTTCTTCTTCTGGGCGACGGGCATCGAGGACACGTTCATCGTCGATCCTCACCGCGGCACCGGGCGGATCCTGGATGAGTACGCCTTGACTCAGCACTACGAGCACCTCGAGGACGATATCGAGCTTGGCGCTTCCCTCGGGGTCGCCTATATGCGCTACGGGATCCCCTGGTACCGCATCGAGCCGTCCCCCGACCGATTCGATTTCGATCTCGCCGATCGCGCGCTCGGCCGTCTCCTAGATTCCGGGGTTCAGCCGATCGTCGATCTCATCCATTACGGCACTCCGCACTGGCTGGAGGGATCCTTCGCCAACCCCGAATACCCGGAGCGGATGGCGCAGTTTGCACGCCGGGTCGCGGAGCGTTTCCAGGGCCGGATCTTCTGGTATACGCCGCTCAACGAACCCCGGATCACCGCCTATTACTGCGGGAAGCTTGGGTGGTGGCCGCCATACATGCGAAGCTGGCGCGGATTCATTCAAGTCATGCTGTCCGTGTGTCGGGGCATCGTCCTCACTCAAGAGGCGCTGCGCTCGGTCGATGACCGGATCGTCGTCGCCCACGTCGACGCCACCGACTCTTTCACTGCCATCGAGGAGAGCGGCCGGGAAGCCGCCGAACTGCGGCAAGCCATCGTCTTTCTCGCCCTCGACCTCATCACCGGCCGAGTGGATGACGACCACCCGCTGACGGATTGGCTCATCCGGCACGGCGTCAAGCCGGAGGCCCTCTCGTGGTTCAGGGAACGGGCCGTCGATCTCGATGTCCTGGGGCTGAACCTCTACCCGATGTTTACCGACAAGTTTGTGGCCAGGCGCGGGACGAGGCTCCGCATTCGGATGAGGTACAGCGACGGCGGGCTTGTCGAGCGTCTCGCCCACGCTTACTGGCATCGATATCGGACGCCTCTCTTCATCAGCGAGACCGCTTCGATACCCAGGCGGAGAGGCGAATGGATGGATCAGTCGATCGAGGCGGTGCGCAAAGCGCGGGCTGAGGGCATTCCCGTCTGCGGATACACCTGGTGGCCGCTTTTCGCGCTCGTCGGCTGGGCCTATCGCCAAGGCGGGGGAGACCTTCGGCGCTATTTGCTCGAATTCGGCCTGTGGGACCTCGAAGCCGAGGACGGGAACCTGATCCGAAAAGAGACGCCGCTCGCGGAGCGTTACCGCGACGTCGTCGGGCGCGGATCGGAATGCGTCGGCTCTCTCCGCTCAGAAGCTGGGTCACCGATTCGGCCGACGCCACAGGGCGGGGTGGGTTCATCAGTTGAGGGTCTTAGGAGCGAACCATGAGATTCGAGAGCTTCTTCATGGCCGGATTCGAATGCGCCACCGGTTTCAATTGCCTGGACATGAGAATCGATCAGGTCGAAGCGACCCAACACGACCGCTTTCGGGGCGACGACTAC
>DATJYD010000270.1:0-2353 GCA_035499755.1 Fimbriimonadaceae bacterium | reverse complement strand
CCGGGGTCTGAGCGTTGGGGTTGAAGCAGCTCCGCGCGGCTCGGGACCCCAGGGGCATGGCTTGGTGTGGGGCGGGGGCCCCGGGGTCTGAGCGTTGGGGTTGAAACGGCTCCGCGCGGCTCGGGACCCCAGGGCATGGCTTGGCGGCGGCTCTCGGCGCGGGATACTCGCGTAGATTTATTGCTGGGAGGCTGGGCTACGTGGGGTTGGAATCGTGGCGGCGCCGATGACGACGATGATGGCGAGCGGGCTTGGGTTGCTGGGCTTCCTCCTCGTCCAGCGAGCCGGGAGGCGCCTTGGTCGCCACGACTGCCGGCATTGTCTTCAGGTCTCCGATATTCTCGGTTCCCTTCTCGCCCACGAACACGATCGCGTGCGGCACCGGCCGCGAGGGGTTGTCGATCGCGCTATGACCGGTCACGAGGATCTTGCCGTTGAATACGATGGATGCAGAGAAGCCTGAATCCAACAGCACCGCTTCGTAGACGCCAGCCGCGACCGCTGCCTTCGCCAGCATCTCCGAGGTGATGCTTCCCTGCGATGCGCCGCAAAGGAACTGCCCGTCTTTGGTTACACCGAAGAACACCCGCTTGCGAGGATCGCCGATGTCCTGCGAGGAATAGTTCCGCATTTGATCCTCGGTCCGGGGCACGCCATCGTGCACGAGCCAGGCGCCGGCCAGGAAGGCATCCGTATAGTCCGGCATGAACTCCTTGATCGACGACTCCTGATTCATCGACCCCGGCTCGAATGGCAGCACCGCGAACCGGGTCGGCCCCCAGACCACCATCGGGCGGTCCACGAGCTTCGTCAACCGGTAGGGATCGCTGTCGGGCATGAAGTCGCCCGGCTTTTCCGCCCTGGAGGGCCCAATGAGCCGGTTGTCGTCCGAAGCGATGGCGGCCATGACGAAGAACGTCCCGTTGATTCCGGCCACCGCGTTGTTCTCGGCCACGAAGTCTCCGACCATTTCCCGGCCGCTGGAGAGGACCGACTCGGCGGTGCCGCCCTTGAGGAGGACGAGCTTGATGTTGTCGTACTCTCCGGCCTCGCAAGAGACGGGCGCGGGCTTGGCGAGAGGAATGTCGGCCACCGCGACGGGCGCGTCGTCGATCTCGTCCATCTCATCCTGGAGGGCCTTGTCGAACTTCTTGCCCTCGTAGCGGCCCACGGTGAGGATATTCGGCGATCCCTCGGCGGGCGTCGGCTCCATCGTGAAGGACATCTTGTAGCCAAGCTCTTTCGCGATCTCCTGCGTGTCTTGGTCGTTCGAGCCGTCCGGATAGGCCATGTAAGGGATCTGGCAGCCCAGGTGCGATTCGAGGGTTTCCTTGGAATCCTGAAGCTCCTTGCGCTGGCGATCGAGGGGCAGATCCTTTAGGTTCATCGGGTGGGTGACGGTATGGGCGCCGATCGTGATCAGGCCCTCTCGATGCAGTTCCTCGAGCTCGTCCCAGGTCATCTTCGGGTAGCCGGTCTTGCTGCCCACGTAGGCGGTATGCACGAAGACCGCGGCCGGCCACTTTCGCTGCCTCAGGAGGGGAATCGCGTTGTCGTGGACGCCCTGATAGTTGTCGTCGAACGTCAGCACGATCGACTTCGCGGGCACGGGGACGCCTTTCGTCAGGTGATCGTAAAGCTGGTCGAGGGAGAGAACGGTGAAGCCGTCGGCGGCGATCTCGTCGAGGTCCTTTTGGAACTCGTCGACCGTGCAGTCGAACCAGACTCTCCGCTCCTTGACCACGTTGTGGTACATGATCACGGCGACTCGGCCCGAATCCGATTTGAGGGTGATGTCGGGGAAGGCGGGTGGCGCCTCGGGAGTTGCGGGCGGCGAATCGGGAACGCGAAACGGTGCGCGGCCGACCGGTGTCTTTCCGCCATGGCCGGTCACATAGATGGCCACGGAAGCAAGCAGCAGAACGGCGAGGGCAAATCCGTAAAGCAGGTTCTGGCGCACGGTGGGCATGGGACGGCAGGGTTACTGGGCCGCCGCGGGGGCGACACCAGATTATTACGCCGCTTCCTCCATTGGATGTGACGCGCGAACGGGGGGAAAGGGCGTTGGGTGTTGGGGTGTTGGGGTGTTTGGGGTGTTAGGGTGTTGGGGTATTGGGTGTTGGGGGGTTGCGGTTGACACAGGCCCGCGCGCCCTGGGCCCCGGGGCATGCCGCTCAACCTTGCGATTGGATCAAACTAAGCATGGCGCATGCTCATCAATCTGCTGCTGGTGTTTGTCCCGATCTCGGTGATCCTCGCGTACGGAGTCCACGCGCCCGCGCCCTGGGTTTTCGCGACCTCCATCCTCGGGATCATTCCGCTCGCCGAGTGGATGCGGAAGGCCACGGAGCAA
>DATJYD010000269.1:0-4570 GCA_035499755.1 Fimbriimonadaceae bacterium | reverse complement strand
AGAATCATGAAGTCGTAACGAAGGGAGGCCCGCTTGCAGTACACGAGGTCCAGGCGGACACGCTCTTCATAGCTGAGATCGCTGCGGCCGCTGCACTGCCAGAGGCCCGCGCATCCGGGCTTCATGTAAAGATAGATCCCCTGATCGTCCCCGAACTTCTCAAGCTCGGGAGGTACGACGGGTCGCGGCCCGACGAGGCTCATCTCGCCCTTGATCACGTTGATGAGCTGAGGGAGCTCGTCGAGAGTCGATGACCGCAGGAAATGGCCGAGACCGGAAATTCTGGGATCATTCGCGATCTTGTAGGTTCGGAGATACTCCTCCATCAGCTCGGGGCGGTCTCTGAGGATCTGCTCCGCGTTCCTAACCATCGTCCGGAACTTCAGAATCTGGAAGTGTTTTCCGTTGCGGCCCACTCGCGTCTGCTTGTACACGACCGGGAAGCCGCCGGTCAGCAGGATCACGAGGTAAACGCCGATGAAAATCGGAGAGAGAACAAGCAGAGCCAGAGTCGCGACCGTGATGTCGAAGAGACGCTTGCCAACTTGGTAATGAGGGCGGGCATACTGCGCGCAAAGAACGCCCCCTTTGACGGGAGCGGGCTTTTCGATCGTCTTTCCGGATGGATTTGGCGAAATCACGGCCGGTCCCAAGGGCGGCTTGTTTGCCTTGTCGTAAGAAACCATCCTTTTCTCCGATCCCCGAAATTCAAACTCAGTCTCCCCCACAGAGGGGAGCAAGAAACAACCCAATTGTTGGTTGAGTCCGAAGTATACAATACAGTCCGATTCCGCTCCCGATATGTTCCAGGGCAAACTCCGGCAATTCTAACAGTCTTAATGTCGCATCATCTTGCCAAGAGGCCCACGCGGTGATCGTTTGAGCCGGAGCCCAGCGACAACGCCTCATGTCGAACATCCGAATCTCGGCGCGACCACGGCATGCCGATAGGCAAGACCCATATCGCCAGGAGCTATCGGGGCCGAGCCGAGTTGCGTCCGGGCCGGGCCTTGGAACTCCCCGGCGCGAGATCCGCTAGTACAATTGCCGAACGATGTGTGGGATCGCGGGATATGTGGGACCGAGACCGGCGGTGGACGTCGTTTTCGACCAGTTGCAACGGCTCGAATATCGGGGCTACGACAGCGCGGGAATCGCCTACGTCGACGGCGACCGGATCAAGGTCGTTAAACGAGCGGGCAAGCTATCGGAGCTTGGGCGGCTGGTACAGGACAGCTCCTCGCAAAGCCATCTTGCGATCGCCCACAGCCGCTGGGCGACCCATGGCGGACCCACCGACGAGAACGCCCATCCTCACTACGACGCCTATGAGCAGATCGCGATCATCCACAACGGCATCGTCGAGAACTACATGGATCTCAAGGAAGAGCTTGCCCACCGCGGGCACACCTTCCGTTCTCAGACCGACACCGAAGTCGCTGCCCACGTGATCGGCGAGGAGTTCTCCAAGTTCGGAGATCTGGAGGAGGCGGTCAGGCACGGCGCGAAGCGACTGCGCGGAGCGTTTGCCCTCGTCGTGATCTCGAAGGCGGTCCCAGACTTGATCGTGTGCTATCGCAACGCATCCCCGCTCGTGATCGGCCTCGGCAAGGATGAGAACCTCCTCGCCAGCGATATCCCGGCCCTCCTGCCGTACACTCGCGAGATCGTCGTTCTCGAGGAGAACACGATGGGAATCATCACTCACGACAAGGTGAGGGTAACGGACGCCGACGGCCGGGAGCTTCCGGTGAAGCCGATCCACATCGATTGGGACTTGGCGGAAGCGGAAAGGGGCGGGTTCGAGCACTTCATGCTCAAGGAGATCCACGAGCAGCCGTCGGTGATACGCAACGCAATGGCGGGGCGCGTCGACGAGAAGGGAAGGGTGCGGCTCGAACACGTCTTCGGCGAGCATGTGTGGACCGATATCGACCGCGTCAACATCATCGCTTGCGGAACGGCTTACCATGCCGGCCTGATGGGAAAGCACCTTTTCGAAAAGCTGCTGCGCCTTCCCACCGACGTCTACTACTCGAGCGAGTTTCGCTACGGCGATCCGGTTCTTTCGCCCAAGTCGCTGGCGATCTTCATTAGCCAAAGCGGCGAGACGGCCGACTCCCTTGCCGCGCTACGTCTGTGCAAGCAGCGCCGGATACGGACGCTCGGGATTGTTAACGTTGTCGGCTCGTCGATCGCTCGCGAGTGCGATCGAACGATCATGACGCAGGCCGGACCGGAGATCTCGGTCGCGTCGACGAAAGCATACAGCGCCCAGGTCGTGGTTCTCACTCTGTTGGCGCTCCATATCGCCCAGGTCCAGGAAGTGCCGGGGATTCGGGTCGACGAGTGGGTGCAGGCCATGCACGAGTTGCCGGAAAAGGCGGAGAAGGCGTTGGAACTGGAGGACGAGGTGATCGATGCGGCGGTGAAAGTGGGGAACATGCCGCTCTGCTTCTTCCTCGGCCGGGGAGCGGATGCTTACGTGGCGATGGAGGCCGCGCTGAAGTTGAAAGAGGTCGCCTACATTCCAACCCAGGAATACCCGGCAGGCGAGATGAAGCATGGCGCCCTGGCGCTCGTACAACCGGGGGTCGTCGCAGTCGTGGGAGCGACGGACCCGTCGATCGCCGACAAGGTGACCAGCAACATCAAAGAGGTGCAGGCCCGTGGCGGCTCGGTGCTTGCGATCACGACCACCGAGGATCAAATCGTGCGAAAGGCCTCGGAGATGACGATCAGGCTTCCGAACACCGGCTACGACTTTCTCAACGCTCTTTTGTCGATCATCCCTCTCCAGCTCTTCGCCTACCACACGGCTCGGCTCGCGGGCTGCGAGATCGACCAGCCAAGGAATCTGGCCAAGTCCGTGACGGTGGAGTAGGCGCCTTTACAGACCGCGACCTTCGCCAAATCTCCAGTAATCTGATGGCTCATGAAGACGGTCATTCTCGCGGGAGGCCTGGGGACCCGACTATCCGAGGAAACAGAGGTCAAGCCGAAGCCGTTGGTCGAGGTCGGGGAATACCCGATCCTCTGGCATATCCTCAAGCACTATTCGGCTCACGGATTCAACGAGTTCTTCGTCTGTCTCGGCTACAAGGGCGAGGCGATCAAGCGCTTCTTCCTTGACCGGGCCAACCTCTCGGGGAGCATGAAGATCGACCTCCGGAGCGGAAGGGTCGACGGACTGGACAAAGAGGTCGAGGACTGGGTCATGCACCTGATCGAGACCGGCGTCACGACGAACACCGGCGGCCGGATCAGGCGAATGAAGCCGTACATCGGCGAGACGTTCTTCATGACCTACGGGGATGGAGTCTGCAATGTGGACCTCCGGGCCCTGCTCGCGCACCACCGAAAGTGCGGAAAGCTGGCGACCCTGACGGCCGTGCGCCCCCCCGCGCGGTTCGGAGGTATCGCGTTCGATGGAGATCAGGTCGCGGCCTTTCTCGAGAAACCGCAAGCAGGCGAGGGCTGGATCAACGGTGGATTCATGGTCCTCGAACCCGGCGTTTTCGACTTCATCGACGGGGATTCGACGAGTTTCGAAGCGGAAACCCTTGAGCGCCTGTGCCGGGAGAACCAACTTGCGGCATACAAACACGACGACTTCTGGCAATGTATGGACACCCTGCGGGACAAACGGCTGTTAACCGGATTGTGGGAATCTGGGTCGCCGCCTTGGAAGACCTGGAAGTAGGAGAATCTCGCCTTCGTGCAGGTTGTTTCACAATAGGCGTGAACAGCAGGACCCTCTTTGGCTAATATCCTCGTCGTCGACCAGTTCGCGCTTATGGGTGGCGCCCAGCGGATCCTGCTGGACCTTGCCGAGGGTCTGGGCAAGGCCGGGCATCGGGTCACCGCCTTGTTTCCTTCGCCGGGACCGATTCGAGAGGAGCTCAACCGGCTCGGGGTGGAGACCGGCGACTACTATCTCCTTCCGATGACGTCGGGCAAGAAGAGCCTGAGCGAGCAAGCCCGTTACTTCGCGACGATCCCCAAGACAACGAAGTCGATTCTGGCCGCGGCAAGGAAACAGCGTTACGATCTCCTTTACATCAACGGCCCGAGGGCCGCTCTCCCGGCGGTCAATGCGGCCCGGTCCGCGGGCCTTCCCGCGGTGATCGCCGTTCACCTGATCCATCGGGGGAGAGCCCTTCGGCTCCTCGCGAAGTGCGCGATGAGGTCAGAGGTCAAGCTCGTGACCTTCTGCTCGTCGCACGCGGCGGCGCCTCTGAAGGGGATTGGCGAGAAAGGGAAGATTCTCCCAAACTGGGTATCGCCGCGCTTCCTGGAAGCCCCGCGCATGAGGGACGCAGCGCGAACCAATCTTAACATCGGGAACGACGAGATCGCGGTCGGTGTCTTAGGGCGAGTGTCGAAGACCAAGGGGCAGAGGCTCCTCATTGAAGCCGCGCTGCCGATCTTGGATGCAGACCCGAGCGTACGCCTCTTATTTGCGGGCGGGGCGGACTTCGAGGATCCGGAAGAAGAGCGGAACTTGAAAGCGGAATACGCCCCCCGCGGCAGAAGGATCTTGTTCGCCGATAAGACCGATCCCGTCGAG
>DATJYD010000268.1:0-3242 GCA_035499755.1 Fimbriimonadaceae bacterium | reverse complement strand
CCTCCATCACCTCCATCACCTCCATCACCTCCATCACCTCCATCACCTCCATCACCTCCATCACCTCCATCACCTCCATCACCTCCATCACCTCCATCACCTCCATCACCTCCGTCACTCCATCGCCTCCGTCACCTCCATCAGCAGCGTGCGGGTACCCTCAACCGAATGTCGACCCCGCTCAAAGCCAGCGAGTTGCGCGAGAAATACCTGCGCTTCTTCGAGTCGAAGGGCCACACGCAATTTCCATCGGGGTCACTGGTCCCGTACGACGTGACCGGCCGGCTCGACGAGAGCTTGTTGTTCAACGGCGCCGGCATGATCCAGTTCAAGCCGTACTTCCGGGGCGCCGCCAAGCCATCCCACAAGCGGCTGACCACCGCCCAGAAGTGCGTGCGCACTGGGGATATCGACATCGTCGGCGACCTCACCCATCTCACCTTCTTCGAGATGCTGGGCAACTTCAGCTTCGGCGACTACTTCAAGAAGGAGGCGATCGCCCTTTCCTGGGAGTTCATCACCGATCCCCAGTGGCTTGGCCTCGATCCGCGGCGGGTGAGCTTCACGATTTTCGAAGAGGACGACGAAGCCTATGAGTATTGGGCCGAGTGGCTGGAGAAGGAGGGAATCGATCCCGCCACCCGCATCTTCCGGCTCGACGAGGAGACCAACTACTGGCCGGCCGGCTCCTTCACCAAGGGCCCGCCCGGCCCCTGCGGACCGAACTCGGAGATGTTCTACTGGACTCGGGGCGAGCCACCGAGCGCTCCCTACACTCGAGACGATTGGATTCGCGACGAGGCGGCTTCTCGCTGGTTGGAGTTCTGGAACGACGTCTTCATCCAATTCGAGTGGCAGGGGGAGCTTCGCAGCCCCAGCCGCCCTCAGGAGGGCTACGTCAAGACGGGCATGCCGCCCCTGCCGTTCCGGTCCGTCGATACCGGAATGGGTCTGGAGCGCACCGCGGCCGTGCTCGGCGGCCTGACCTCGCTCTACGACATCGACATCTTCCAGCCGATCCTTCGCCAGATCGAAGAGGTCGTTGGGAAAAACGAAGCAAGTACGAAACCCGAAAGACCAGAGACTCCTGGCGAGGAGGCTCTTTCGTCTCTCGATCCTTCGTCCCTTCCTTATCGCTACGGTTCCGACCCCGCCAAGGACGTCGCGACGCGGATCATCGCCGATCACATCCGCACGGCGGTGTTTTGCATCGCCGACGGCGTCTTGCCCGGCAATTCCGGCCGAGGCTACGTCCTGCGCCGCCTGATACGCCGGGCCGTTCTGAAAGGTCAGCGGGGGCTTGGTATCCGGCAGCCGTTCTTTCATCACGTGTACGAAGGCGTGGTCGAGGCGATGGGCGATCACTATCGCGAGCTTCGCGAGCGGCGCGAGATCATCGTGGAGACGCTTCGGAACGAGGAGGCACTTTTCCGCCGCACGCTGGAGGCCGGCACCGAAGTCCTTCAGCGAGAGCTGTCCCTGCTGTCCCACCAGTCCGAATCCGAGCTTCCGGGTGAGATTGCCTTCCGGCTCTACGACACCTACGGATTCCCGCTCGAAGTCACGAAGGAGCTCTGCGCCGAGGCTGGGGTCGAGGTCGACGAAGTCGGCTATGAAAAGGCTCTGGGGGAGGCTCAGGAGAGGAGCCGGAAAGGCACGGAGCGCGCGACCGTCTACGGAGGCGTCGAGTCGAACGGCCTCGACGTGCCGCCGACGGTATTTCGCGGCTACGACGAGCCTCGGACGGTTTCCCATATCGTCGCCGTCCAGGAGCTCCCGGAGAGCCAGTCCGATCCGTCCGCCGAATCCAAAATCAAGAGTCCATATTCCCAGACCGTCGCGATCGCTCTCGACCAGACGCCCTTCTATGCCGAATCGGGCGGCCAGGTCGCGGACACCGGAGTCATCGCGGGCGAGGGCTTCGAAGGCCGCGTGGTGAACGTGACGAAGCGCAACGGCGTCTTCGTCCACGAAGTCGTCGTGGAGAGAGACGAGAGAATAAAAGACCAGAGACCGCGGGAAGAGACAATAGACCAAGGACCAGAGACCCCTGGCGGAGAGGGTCTCTCGTCTCTCGATCTTTCGTCTTTGCCCTCGTCTCTCCCGGAGTCACTTCAGGGGCTCGAGGTCGAGGCCCGGATCGATTTCAACCGGCGGATGCGCATCATGCGCAACCATACAGCGACCCACCTTCTTCACGCCGCACTGCGGCAAGTCCTCGGCAAGCACGTGACCCAGGCGGGGTCCTACGTCGGGCCCGATCATCTTCGCTTCGACTTCACGCATGGCAAGCCGATGACCCCGGAAGAGGTCGCGCGCGTTGAGTTCATCGTCAATGAGCAGGCGCTCTGGAATGCACCGGTGCGCGTTTACGCCGACGTGCCGATCGACGAGGCTAGAGCGCGCGGGGCGATGGCGCTGTTCGGGGAGAAGTACGGCGACCGCGTGCGAATGATCGAGATCGCCGACTTCAGCCGCGAACTCTGCGGAGGCACCCATCTTCGCTCCACCGGCGAGATCGGGCTCTTCAAGATCACAAGCGAGTCGAGCGCGGCGAGCGGCGTGCGCCGAATCGAGGCCGTCACCGGGGAAGGCGCGTATGCCTGGGTCCTCGAGCAGACGGGGCTGTTCTACGAGGCGGCCTCCCGGCTGAGAACTTCGCCCAGAGACGTGCTTCAGGCCATCGACCGGCTCCAGGATCAGGTTCGGGACGAGCGCAGGAAGCGGGAGAAGGCGGAAACCGCGCTTGCGCGAGGCGATTCAGGGGGGACGGCCGAAACCCAGGAGATCAAGGGCGTGTTCCTTTGGACGCGCAAGTTCGAAGGCGTCGATCCCAAGGTCGCCGCCTCGGCCGTCGACGACGCGGTGGCCCAGAACCCTAATCTCGTCGCGCTTTGCGCGGTGGTCGGCGAGCGGATCCAGCTCATCTGCAAGGCTGGCCCGGCAGCAGTCGCGAAGGGCGCCCACGCCGGGAACCTGATCAAGCAGGCCGCGCCCATCGTCGGCGGAGGCGGAGGCGGCCGCCCCGAGTTTGCCACGGCCGGCGGGAAGGATGCTTCGAAGGTCGATGCGGCCCTCGCCGCCGCGAGCGCCTTTCTCGACGCCATGCTCTGAGGCTCTAGCTCAACCGGAATGAGACGGCGTTCGGCGTTGGGGTGTTGGGGTATCGGGTATTGGGTGTTGGGGTATTGGGGGTATTGGGCGCGATCGGCTGCTGGGTGACTCCGACAAGTAGGTCGGAG
>DATJYD010000267.1:0-12738 GCA_035499755.1 Fimbriimonadaceae bacterium | reverse complement strand
CCGATCTTCTCCCGAAGTTGGTTAATGAAGATCGCCGCCGTCTTCGACTTGCTAAGAGATCCGCCGAGCTTTCGCAGGGCCTGGCTCATCATGCGGGCCTGGACGCCGACGAAGGAATCGCCCATCTCGCCCTCGATCTCCGCCTTCGGTACGAGCGCGGCGACGGAGTCGAGCACGACGATGTCGATGGCGCCGGAGCGGATGATCGCGTCCATGATCTCCAGGGCCTCTTCGCCGTTGTTCGGCTGGGAGATGTAGAGCTTGTCTACGTCGACCCCCAGCGCGCGGGCGTACTCGGTATCCATGGCATGCTCGGCGTCCACGTAGAGGGCGAGGCCGCCGCGCTTCTGGGCCTCGGCGACGCAGTGGAGGGCCAGAGTCGTCTTGCCGCCCGACTCCGGTCCGTAGATCTCGGTGATGCGGCCCTTGGGGAGTCCGCCGATGCCGAGCGCCATATCGAGGCTAAGGGAGCCGGTTGGGATGGCCTCGATCGGCTCGTGTCCGCCCTCGCCCATGCACATGATCGCACCCTTGCCGAAGGCTTTTTCGATCTGGCTGAGGGCGATCTCAAGGGCGCGGTCCCGCTCGGGGCCGGCGGTACGGCTGGTTACAGGCTCGATGGTGGACTCTGTTCGTCGCATTGGTGAGGTCATTTTAGCCGAACGCGGGGAGTAAATACATAGAAACTTGTCTGGGTTTTGTTTTCGGGGCTTCACGCGGCGTCCGCAGTGGTTCCGCAGTGTCCGTTTGTGGATGAGTTGTGAGCGACTCATACGATGTTCGCCAGGAAAGTGTCTCTCTGCATGTTGCCCTCGATCACTGGGAAAAGCGTCAGGGGAAATCACTCGCACCCGCTCTGGGCCGCCGATCGCAACCTGGAACAAGGGGCGGTTGGGGTTGGGAGGGTTTGCCTAACCATGCTTAGGATGCAACATGCAAAGAGACGCCTTCTGATCTGAAACTCCGTCCCAAAACGCCAAACGCCGAACGCCGTTTCATCTCCCGTTGGGAGCCTTCTCATGAGAACTAGCTAGAGGGCCGCGGTGTATTGTTTGAGCAATGACCGAGAACGAGATCGCTACCCAGGCTGTCGACGCGGTGGCCAACCGACTCTCGGAGTAAACACAAGAGAATGCGGAACGACCCCGGCGGACCCTGCGAAACCACTGCGGAAACGGAGTGGATTTCAGTATCGCGCGCGCTTTGCGCCCTTTGCCTGAGCCTGCTGTTCGCGCCGTTCTCCCGCGCTCAAGGCCAGCCTCAGGTCGAGATCCGGATGATGGCGTCGGCGGCCTTCGGCATCCCCGACAAAGACAACACCTCGACCAACGCCGTCCTCCGTCGTGCCGTCTTCGACGAATTCCACCGCCAGAATCCCGGCATTCGCGTCGTGAACGCGGGCGGACTGCCGCTTGCCGGCGACAACGACGACATGTTCCTGATGGCGATGGCGGGGTCTGAGCCGCCGGACGTGTTCTACGTCAACTTCCGCCAGTATTACACCTATCTCGACCAGGGCTTCTGCCGCCCGCTCGACGACCTGATCGCCCCGGACCCAGCCTCGATCGCCCGGGTCAATCCGACGATCCAGAAGGTCCTTCGCAGCTACGACGGCCACATCTATGCGATGCCATTTTTCCAGGTCGCGCTGGGGCTCTACTATCGAAAGGATTTCTTCGTCCAGGCCGGACTCGATCCCGCGAAGCCCCCACGCAACTGGGACGAGTTCTACGAGGACTGCAAGAAGCTGACCCGCGACGGCCATGTCGGCTTCGCTTTCTCCACGCCTCCCGGCTACCACTGGTCGGACTTTCTCTATCAAGCAGGCGGCGAGGTCGTGAAGGAGGACGCGGACGGGAACTGGCACTCGGCGGTCGCCTCGCCGGCCGGCGTCACGGCGATCCAGTTCTTTCGCAAGCTCGTCCTCGACACTTGGATAGGGCCGGACGGCAAACGGGAAGGCCCCGCCGCGACCATTTCGACGAACTGGCAGGACGACAAGCGCCTCGGCAAGACCGCGATGTGGTTCGACTACACGACCGACGTAGTCCTCCAAAGCTACGGCGATCTGCCCGCGTCGTTGGTCGGGATCGGTGCGATGCCGGCCGGCCCGGCCGGGCATAAGAACGAGATCAACGCGGGGATGTGGGCGATCAACGCCGACGTGAAGGACCCGGCCAAGCTGGCCGCCTGCTGGAAGTTCATCCGTTACATGTCGGGGGACGACGCGGCTCGGGTCAGCACCGACAAGGCCGTCGAATTGGGGCTTGGAAGCCTCGTCAATCCGCTCCTCCTCAAGAAGTTCGGATACAGCGACCTCCTCGGCGAAGTCGACCCAGAATACGTCAAGGCGAACGAACAGCTCTTCACGACCGGCCATCCCGAGCCGTACGGCCGCAACTGCCAGCAGGTCTATTCGGTTCTCGACGACGCCCTCGACGATGCCCGGCTGAACCCGCACAAGCCGGCGATGACGATCCTGAAGAATGCCGAGCAGGCAATGAACCAAAAGCTGATCGGCTACATCCCGGAGGACCAGATGGCCCGCGACCGGGGTTGGGCGACCGGCATCCTGATCGGTTTCGTTCTCACCGTTTTCGGCTCCCTGATCGCCTGGTGGCGGCGATCCAGAACCCGGAATCCAGAATTCAAAATCGAAGAGCGTTTGCCCGCCGGAATCAGCCGCCGCCGGATGATCCTCTTCATGTCGATCTGCCTCGCGCCGGCGATTGTCAGCCTGCTCGTCTGGTCGTACTATCCGCTCGCGCGGGGCCTCACGATCGCCTTCCAGGACTACAAGGTGGTGCAGCCGGCGAAATGGGTGGGGGTCGACAACTTCATCGGCGTCTTCACCCAGCCCGTCTTCTACCGCTCGATCGCGAACAGCTTCATCTATACCGGGCTGACGATCCTGATCGGGTTCTTCATCCCGATCGTCCTCGCGATCGCGCTCAACGAGATCCCCCGCCTGAAGGTGTTTTTCCGAACCGTTTTCTACCTACCGGCGATGACGAGCTCGATCCTGATCGCCTTCGTCTGGACGCAGTTCTACGACAAATCCAAGGATGGGCTGCTGAATTCGCTCCTGGCCCCGGTCATCGAGCACGTCGTCAACCCGGTCTGGCACGGGTGGTTTCATTTCGCGCCGGTGCCGGCGGTAAACGACTGGTTGGGCAATCCCTCTTTGGCGATCTTCGCGGTCGTTTTGCCGGGGGTTTGGGCAGGGGCCGGGCCGGGCTCGATCCTGTATCTGGCGGCCCTGAAGAACATTTCGGAGGAGCGTTACGAGGCGGCAGACATCGACGGCGCGAACTGGTACCAGAAGATCCTGCACATCACCCTGCCGGGGCTCAAGCCGCTGATGCTGATCAACCTGCTCGGGGTCTTCATCGGCTCGTTCAAGGCGGCCGAGAACATCCTCGTCATGACGAACGGGGGGCCTTTGAACGCGACCCGAACCATCGGGCTCGAGGTCTGGCAGAACGCATTTATGTACCTGAAGTTCGGCTACGCGACGGCGGCGGCGTGGGTGATGGGGGCGATTCTGATCGGCTTCACGCTGATCCAGATCCGCAGCCTGACCCGGATGAAGTTCTCGACAGCAAAGTCGTAGGAATGCCTCGGCGTCTCGGGCGAACTACCGCGGTATCGCGTCGCGTAAGGAGTGCCACACTGGGGACGGAAGTCGATGCCGTACAAGAGATGTCCGGCCGGCGCCTATGGATGACCTCAGAGCCCCCTAACCTTGGACCACCAGATTCGGCGCATGGGCCGAAAAGCCTCCGCGTCCGCCCCGACTTACAAGACGAAGGTCTAAACCAGTTACATGATTCACACCGAAATGCTCATTAACGGCCACCTGATCGGAGGAGTTTGCGACCAATCCGTCGGCAAGCAGGTTGTCAAGGCCCCGTATGACGGAAAGACCGTTGGCACTGCGGCGGAGGGAACGGAGCAAGACCTGCGGGTCGCCGTCGACGCCGCTCATGAGGCGTTCCAAACCTGGCGCCGGTCGCCCAGACGGGAGCGCCAGGCTCTTCTGCGCCGGATCGCGACGCTTGTCCGGGAGCGGGCGGGCGAACTCGCCGAGTTGCTGACGAAAGAGGTCGGCAAACCCATCCTCTGGTCGGAAGGCGAGGTCGCCCGGCTTGCCGTGACGTTCGAGGACGCGGCCGACGAGGTCTCTCGCTTCGGGCTCGAGCAAATGCCCGTCGACATGGATTTGCGAGGGGACGGCTACCGGCTGACGGTCGAGCGGTTCCCGATTGGGGTGATCCTCGGCATCGTGCCATACAACTGGCCCTTCAACCTCGCCGCTCACAAGCTCGCCCCCGCCCTCGCAACCGGCAACACGATCGTGCTCAAACCCTCCCAGGCTGCTTCGCTCTCCACGTTGGAGCTTGCCAAGCTGATTCATGAGGCGGGCTGCCCGCCCGGCGTCGTCAATGCGGTCAATGTGCCCTCGAAGCATGTGCTGCCGGTGGCGCGGGACCCTCGGGTGAAGATGCTCAGCTTTACTGGCTCGCCTCCCGTCGGCTGGATGCTCAAGAAAGAACTGGCGGAGAAGCGGGTCAGCCTCGAACTCGGCGGGAACGCGACCGCGATCGTGGCCGAGGACGCCCATCTGGACTGGGCGATCCCGAGGATCGTGGCGGGCGGGTATGGCTATGCGGGCCAAATCTGCATCGCGATTCAGCACGTGCTCGTCCATCGCTCCTTTTACGATCGCGCTCGCGAGATGCTAATCGAGGGGACGAAGAGCTGCCCGTGGGGCGATCCTGAGGACCGCAAGGTCGTTTGCGGTCCGTTGATCAATGCGGAAGCCGCCGACAAGGTCATGGACTGGATCGTGGAGGGAGTCCGTCTCGGCGGAGCATTGCTGGCGGGCGGAATTCGGGAAGGCAACATCGTGACGCCTGCCCTCATGGAGAAAGTGCCCGACTCCGCGCGGCTTTGCTGCCAGGAAGTGTTCGGCCCGGTCCTTACCCTTGCCGGATATGACACGCTCGATGAAGCGATATCGCGCGTGAATTCGTCCGAGTACGGGATCCACTGCGGGATCTTTACGACGGATCTGCGGGCGGCCGAGAAGGCGTTTCGTGAGATCGAAGTCGGCGGCGTGATCGTCAACGACTACCCGACCCTCCGGTTCGACAACATGCCGTACGGCGGGGTCAAACGAAGCGGCTTCGGCCGCGAAGGGGTGCGTTACGCGATGGAGGAGATGACCGAACTCAAGGCGATGCTAGTCCGAACCGTGTGATTGCTGGATGGCGGATGATCCGCGCTTCCCATACTCTCCCAGTCCTCACCCCCTTGTGCGCTGACTTACGCCGGCCCTGACTTCCGGGGGAGCTTTGCGCTCCCCTTGTTACCGGTCTCTCTCGCTCTTCGTCAGCGCCTGTTCGTCTGTTCCGACTGCGGTCAAGGTCCTTCACCCGCGATAGAGATGCGCTTCGTCGATCGCCGCCGCCAGGTTCTCCCAGGGGGTGGTTGCGGGAACGGTGCAGTCGGCGGCGAGAATGAACCGGTCGGACTTCTCGCCGAGAGCCTGGCGGGCGGCCGCCCGGGCGTCCTCCGCCGATCCGGTCGCCAAGGGTCCGAGCCGCTCGATGCCGCCCATAAACGGCCGGTGGAACATCGCCGAGATCATCTCGGGGTTCATCCCTTCCAGGCTGCAGTTGACAACGTGGCCGGGATACTCCTGGAACTGGGTGAGATCGCTATACCCGCCATACCATTCCCGGGCGTAGTCGCAGACGTGCAGGATATTGAAGTGGCACAGCCGCTCGATCTCCTGCATCACTTCGAGATCGTAGGGCTTGATGCCTTGATCGAACACAGCAGGATCGGCGAATCGGTTGTCCTCGCCGCCTTGGGTCGAGTGATAGAAGCCGTCCAGTCCGACTTTGGCGCAGCGCCGAACAAAGTCGGTCAAGTCCTCGGTGACTTGCTCGATTCCCGGCCGCACCGCCTCCAGGTCTTCCGCCATGTGCTCCATCAGCATCCCGCGATCGCCGAGGTGGGCCAGGATCATGAACGGCGAGTAGAGGGTGAGAATGACGAGGGCCTCGGAGCCCATCTCCTTCACCAACCCTTCTACGACTTCGAGCTGCGGCTCGAAGAAAGCCCGAGTGAGCCTCGGTACTCTCCCCCAGTCTTTTGCCTCCTTGGCCTCGATCTGCGGCCAATCCAGCTCGAACTGGATCTTCACGAAATCCATGCCGGTGGCCCGGAAGAACTCCTTGTGCTTGTCAATGGCCGCCCGGCCCTTGTGGAACTGCTTGTCGAAGTGGAGGAAGAAGCCTGCGGGTACGTAGCTCTGCTTGACCCCGGGGCGAAGAAGGCTGAGCATCGCCTCGCGCTTGTCGATCACCTGTGCCATTCGCGAAGGTTTACCCCCTGCAGGGGATCGCCGGTTGGCTGGATTGCCGGGGAGCTAGTGGAGGACCAACGCGATCTCCGGCATGGCGAGCCGCGGTTCCGGCATCCCATCGAGATCGGCCGAAAGCTTCGACTCGTCGAATTCGCTCCGCATCGCGAACGGGCCCGACGATGCCGAGCGGAAGGTGGTCCGCCCTGTCTCGAAGTCGAAGTCGAAGTTGAGGACGAATCGGCTGCGCAGGTTCTGAGCGCGCATGGCCATCGCGGTTGGCATGTCGACGATCTCGACGGTCGCGGTGTCGTGAAGGATGGCGCCCTGCCCGAAGGCGGCCGCGCAGAGCATGCCGGCGGACAAAACGGCAAGTGCTTTCAAGATCTTGATCATTCTGCTTTGTCCTCCCTTCAATCGTTCTCCCGAACTCCAAATGAGAGCAGAAAGAATGCCAGAAGCCGCCACCGTCGAAGTCTGTCGGAGGGCCGTCAAGAATCTACCCGCGTGGGCTAAAGTAGGTGCGTGATTGCCGTTCTGATGGCCCTTGCCGCAAATCCGTACACGAATCGCACGCTCGTCGTCGTCAACACGGACAGCCCCGTCTCCGTCGAACTCGGCGCGGAGTACATGAAGAAGCGAGGTGTGGCCTCCAGGATCGAGGTCCACTGTCCCGATTCCTCGGCTTCGACTGCCAACGAGACGATCTCCTATCCCGTGTTCCAAGGGGATATCGAGACGCCGTTGCGCGCTTATCTGGTCAAGCATCCTTGGATCGACTTCATCCTGCTGACCAAGGGGATTCCGATTCGAATCACGAGTTCGCCCGGCCTCGGCATCGGTGGCACGTCCCTTTCTCTCGACAGCTATATCGCCGCCCTCGACTACGGGACGCGCAACAAGGCGGTCAAGGTCACCCTGACCGATACCAACTTCTCGGGCGTCGCCTGGGCCAACCGGTTCTGGAATTCGAACGAACGATTCAGCCACGCGAAGTTTGGCGGGTACCTCGTGACCCGGCTTGACGGCTACGACGAAGACGAAGCTCGGCTCTTGATCGCCTGGTCGCTCAACGCCGAGAAGCAGAAGCCCGAAGGCGAGATCCTCCTCGATTCCTGCCCCTCGTTCGGCTACGCCGATCCGTCGGCCCAGCCGGTTTCGGTATTCAACGGCCCCTACGATCCCAACGTCGGCGTCAAGTCAGTGAACGAACTGCCATACAACACCTACAACGCCGACATGGAAAAGGCCGACGCTCTCCTCGGCGGGCGCAAGCTGCCGGTCGTTCTCGACAAGGCGGATGCGTTCCTCGCCGGCTCCGACCTGATGGGTTACTGCTCCTGGGGATCGAACGACTCGCACTTCGACCCCGCCAACTACAAGAAGCTGCGCTTCGCTCCGGGCGGACTCGCTGAAACCGCGGTGTCTACAAGCGCGCGGACCTTTCTGGCGACGACGGGCGGCCAGTCGTTGATCGCCGATCTCGTCTCACAACGGGTGACGGGAGTCAAGGGCTATTGCGACGAGCCGCTGCTCCAAGCGATCGCCTCGCCGTCCATCCTCTTCGACCGTTACACGCGGGGCTGGACTCTCGCCGAGAGCTTCTATGCCGCTTCCAGGTTCGTCGGATGGCAGGATATCGTCGTCGGCGACCCTATCTGCCAGCCGTACGGCCGATAGCCGACGGCACTCAGAATTACTGTGCCCAGGGGTGGTCACTGCAATGGAGGCAGCGCTTTGGCGACTTTCCAGGCGAGACAAGGGCGCCAAAGGACGTCCAGCCGCTCCCGCACCCTACTGGTCGCCGGATCGGCCGTAGTTCAGCTTGAGGATCCCGAAGTCGGCCAAGCCCACCGAGCCATCGCCGTTCAGATCCGCGTTCGGGTTCCAGTTCGACGACGACGATGTGCTGCCGTAAGCCAGCTTGAGAGTCCCGAAGTCCGCCAGTGAGATGACGTTGTCTCCGTTGATGTCGCCATTGATGAGCGAGTAGGCAAGCCCGCTCGCCCCCGACAGCCCGAGATTCACGTTCTCGATCTTCTGCTTGAGCCAGTGCGACGCCTTGACCGCGATATCGTAATTGCCGGGTGGCACGACCGCCTGGAGGCTGAAGTTGCCCAAGGCGTCCAGCGTCGGCGTCTGGATCGCTACGTCGTTCGTCGTTCCCGCCGGCCGGATCTCCACCGTCACGGGCAAGCCGGCGACCGCGCCCGAGTAGTTGCCGAGGGCGACGTGGCCGGAGATCGGAATCAGGGCGTCGTAATGGAGATCGAGAAAGACCGGGCAGTGGCCGCCCGGAGTCGTGCCCGCCGGCGAGGCGGCATTGATGATCGCTTGGGCGATCGCCGGTCCGACCATCTGATTGCCGGTGACGGTCAAGGACGTGTTGAAGCTGGTTCCATCATTGCCCCAGCATCGATAGGATTGGTTCGGATCGTTCCAGGTCGTGGTGCTGTAGGGCGTGCCGTACTGCCCGATGTAGTGGGTTCCGGTAGATCCGGTGAGCCCGGAGCAGATCAGGATCTGGTCGAAGCGGTCGTCCATCCCGCCTTCGCCGATCGGGTCCTGGGTGTGGATGTAGCGGAAGCTGCCGTTGTTGTTCCAAGTCCCCGGGCTGCTGATCGGGTCGAAGAACTCGCCCCGCGTGCTCGTACCGGCGGAGACCATGGTTTGGTAGGCGGTCTGGGTCGAGGCTTGAATGTTGGTGTCGGCTCCAAAGAGGAAGAGAAAATTGCTGGGGAGGGCGTTGGAATCGGCGCGGATATGTTGCGCCTCGATCTGGCGCCGGCTCTGGTCGTCCGAAGTCGAGCCGGCTTTCATATGGCTGTCGTAGATGGCGAGAACCTCGTTCGGATTGGCGTCGCCGTTGATTGTGAAGTCGAATCGCCAGGAATCGCGGGGCTGGCCGCTGGTGCCTCCGGCGGGAGCAACCTTGAAGGGGGCGTCGTAGAGGGTGACGCGGCCCGGTTTGTAGAAGATGGCGGAGTCGCTCGTCGAGTCGGTCCCGGTGAGAGAGCCGTAGGTGACCGCCCATTGCCCTGGCTCGATGGCGTTGAGGGCTCCAACGAAAGCGCTGGCGGCGCTCGGGCTTTGGATCTCCTGCGCGATGACGATGTCCGGTTCCATCGCCCCGACCGGGCCGGAGGCGAAGAGGACGGTCTGGATGTCGGTCAGCCGGTCGGTCCCGGTGAATTCGGAGACGTTCCAGGTGCAAACTCGGATGCTCTGGGCGCCGGCAAGGGAGAACGCAAGGAACGGGATCGCGGAGAGGAACCGCACTCGGAGGGCCATATTCAACTTCTACCCGCGTGCGCTTCGCGGAGACATTAAGAGAGCGCAAAGCCCGGCAATTCTAGGGTGAATTCCGCAATCCTCGGCAATTCGCGCTTTGGCCGCAGATTTTACAGATAGGCACAGATTCACGGAAGGCAACCTAAATGAGTGAGCGCGGCCCGCAAACGGCAGCCGTGTTCGGGGCTGCACTCGAGGTGCATAACGCGGGGGGCGCCCGGCCCCTCACATCTCGCGGCGGAACTCGAAGGCGCTGAGGAGGGTCGCGGTGTCCGCGTAGTCGAGCTCGCCGCCGACCGGCATGCCGTGGGCGAGGCGCGTCACCCTGATCCCGATCGGCTTGAGCAGCTTCGCCAAATAGAGCGCCGTGGCGTCTCCTTCGATCGTCGGGTTGGTGGCGATGATGATCTCGTGGACGTCCTCGCGGAGCCGTTCCAGAAGCTCCTTGACGCGAAGCTGCTCGGGACCGATTCCGTCCATCGGGCTGAGAAGGCCGTGGAGGACGTGATAGGTCCCCTTATGTTCGTTCACCCGCTCGATGGCGGCGATGTCGCGCGGCTCGGCGACCACGCAGATCACGGCCGGGTCGCGCCGGGGATCGCAGCAGATCTCGCAAAGCTCATGCTCGCTGATGTTCTGGCACTTGGCGCAGAAGCTGAGCTTCTGTTTGGCGTTTCGGATCGCGTCGGCAAGCCGGTTCGCCTCCGCGTCGCTGACCCGAAGGAGATGATAGGCGAGGCGCTGAGCCGACTTCGGCCCGACGCCGGGCAGCCGCTCCAGTTCAGCGATCAACTCGGCAAGAGGTCGTGCGAAGAGCAAAGCACTAGAGCGGGAGGTCAAGGCCGGTGTCCCGTTTGATCTCCTCGACCTTATCGGCCCGGAGTTCCACCGACTTCTGGTAGCCGTCGCGAACCACGCTCACGATCAGATCCTCCAGAGATTCCACGTCTTCGGGATCGACGACCGACTTGTCGATCGTGATCTTGATCATCTCGCCGGTGCCGAGAAAGACAGCCTTGACAGGGCCCTTGTCGACGCTCAGGCGGGTGTTCGCAAGCTCCGACTCCAGGTTCTGGGCCCGGGCCATCGCCTGCTGAGCCTTGACGAGTGCGCCGCTGAAGCCTTGTCCGCCGAATCCCTTGGGAAGTTTCATTTCGAATTACCGTTTTGGCCGAGAATCTCGTTGGCGAGCTTGTAGAGCGGCTCGCCTTCAAGCGGCAATTCTACCGCCTCGGGCTCGGCGATGACGGGAGTCGCGCCGTTCTTATCTACGACGAACTCCACCTTCCAGGTCTTCCCGGCGTGCTTCTGGACCAGCTGAATGATGTGGCTCTGCCGCTGAGGTTTCTCGGTTAGCCAGATATGGTCGGTTTGGCGCTTCATTCCAATCGTGAGGACTTCGGCCTCGAAACTCACGACATGGGCCTCGGACAGCCGGTTGGAAATCGGAGTCCCGGCAGGCAGGTCCGATACCGCCGCGCTCCAGACGCTCTCCGCGCTCACCCCCGCGGCGGGTCGCGCGGGCTCGCCGCTCGCGACCACTGCCTTCTTGGGCTGCGCCTCCGGCCGGGCGGCCGGTTTGGGAGCAGTCTGCTGCGTCTGGCCGGAGGGTCTGGCCTGGGCCGCCGAAGGCGGTTGATCGGCGCCATCGGTCGCGATGCGGATCAACTCCGCCTCCAGCCAGATCCGGGGCAGGGTCACGTCGCGGATCGACTTGTGAGCCTCGGCGATCGAGCCTCGGAGCCACAGCAGATTCTCCCGGCCGATGTGGGCCGAAGTCTCAAAAAGGGCCGCCTCGCGAGTCGCGTCGGCTGCCGCGTCGGCCGTGTAAGCCGCGCGCGTTAGATCGGACAGCCGATACATCATCGACTCGAGCACCGCCCGAGGATCGCGTCCGCGGCGCGAGACGTCTTCGAGCAGAGCAACGATCTGGGGAACGTTGGCGTGCCGCATCGCGATGAGGAGGCCGTCGACGGTTTCCTCCGATACGAGACCAAGCTGATCGTAGACGTGCTGCAGGGTGACTTTCCCTTCGCTCGTCAGGAGTGCCTGCTCGAGGAGTGTCAAGGCGTCGCGGAAGCCGCCGTCCGCCATCCGCGCGATCGCGGTCAGCGCCGCGGGCTCCGCCTCCCCGCCTTCCGATGTCAAAACGTAGTCGAGGCGGTCGACCAGATTCTGAAGGGAGGCGCGATGGAATTCGTATTTCTGGCAACGCGACTTGATCGTCGGCGGCACCTTGTTGTACTCGGTCGTGGCGAGGATGAAGACCACGTAGGAGGGCGGCTCTTCGATCGTTTTCAGAAGCGCATCGAAAGCTTTGGGGGACAGATCGTGGACCTCGTCGATGATGAAGATCTTGAACCGGCAGAAATTGGGCCCGTACTGAACGTTCTCGACGATCGTATCGCGGACGTTGTCGACCCCCGATTCGGAGGCGGCGTCGAGCTCATACACATCGACGCAGTTGCCGATCGTGATCGAGCGGCACGGCTCGCATTGGTTGCATGGCTCGGGTGTCGGCCCCTTTTCGCAATTCAGGCATTTAGCGAGGAGCCGGGCCGAAGAGGTCTTTCCCGTCCCGCGCGGGCCCGTGAAGAGATAGGAATGCGCGATTTTGCCGGACGCGACCGCGTTCTGCAGACTGCGCACGACATGATCCTGCCCGATCAAGTCGGAGAAAGTCTGGCTTCGATATTTGCGGTAGAGGCTGAGGTAGCTCACTCGTGATGGACTTGATGGAGGTGATGGAGTGGTAGTGATCGACTTAGTCAGGTGATTGAGCTATGGAGCTCACCTCCATCACCTCCGTGAAAAGGCGATGGGCTCCAAAGCCGGGAATAATGCGTCGCACAGAGAATCGACTTACCGTTGCTGCCTTCCGGCCCTGGCGGGGTTCACCGACCTGCTGCCGCGCAGTTCCCGGCGGAGCACCTTGATGTTAGCACTCCGCCGAGCCGGCAATGGAGCCCTTAGCTAGCGGCGACCCGCCGCGGCGCCGTTCGTCGGGATCGTCTTCAGCGTTGGAATCACGATTGTATCCTGCCCGGGCTGATTCAGTGATTCCTTGTAGTTCG
>DATJYD010000266.1:0-2620 GCA_035499755.1 Fimbriimonadaceae bacterium | reverse complement strand
GTTCTCGGGCAACTCGGAGACTTGCTCGAAAGCGCGATGAAGAGATCGGCCGGAGTCAAGGACAGCGGCGCACTTCTCCCCGGTCACGGAGGCCTGCTTGACCGGATCGACTCGATTCTCCTCAGTGCCCCCGCCGTCGCTCTGATCGTCGCTCTGCTCGGCAAGCCCTAATGTTCTGAGCCGTTAATTTCCTCAGCCCCATTTCTTAGGTTCCGCTGAACCGAACAGAGGTGCCGAGAGATTAGCGCCTCAGAACACTAGCTGGTAGGAAAAGCGTCAGAGGCAAACACTCGGACTCCCCTCTCGGTCGCCGATTGCAGCTTGGGACAGGGGGTGGTAAGCCGTCTTTCCCCAAGCCCAACGCCCCAACGTCCAACGGTGGCGCGCGAGGCCCGCCACCCGGTACCCTTTTTCGAATTCTGGAGGAGAGATGAAACAGAGCAAAGGTCTGGCAGAGTGGCAAGGAAGTCTCAAGGACGGCAAGGGCGTATTCTCGGTCGGCAGCGGTGTGATTTCGGGGGCCACCTATACTTTTGGGACCCGCTTTGGCGAAGACAAGGGAACCAACCCGGAGGAGCTGATCGCAGCCGCTCACGCGGCCTGCTTTTCAATGGCCCTGAGTGCCCAGCTTGGTGAGCGGGGAATGACTCCGGACAGCATCCAAACGACGGCCACCGTCACCCTCGATAAGACGGAGACCGGTTTCGGGATTACGAGGAGCCACTTGGACGTGGTCGCGCGCATTCCGGGAGCCGATGCGGCCCAGTTCGAAGAAGCCACCCAGGCGGCAAAGAAGGGCTGCCCAATCTCGAAGGTCCTGAATACCGAGATCACGATGGACGCTCGCCTCGAGAGCTAGCCCCGGCCCGCCAATCCTTGGGCATAGTCTGGCGGTGACGCCTGGCCACCGCTTGTTCGCCTTACGTGACCCGGCCGCCAGACTTCAAATTCGATGAGAGTGATCCTCGCATCCGCGTCGCCTCGCCGCCGCGAACTGCTGAAACAGCTCGTGGAGGAATTCGAGGTGATTCCCGCGGATGTGGACGAGGAAGCCTATGCGGAAACCCACTGGCATACGGTCGCCAAGGAACTGTCACAACTCAAGGCGAAGGCGGTTTGGAAGAACAACCAGGACGCGGTCGTCATCGGGGCCGACACCGAGGTCATTCTCGAAGTTTCGCCGCTGAGAGCTGAGATTTCGAAACTTGGCGCCGATCCGGCCGAGGCTCTCTTCCGGAGGCGCTGGCCGATGGGCAAGCCGAAGGATGTCGAGGACGCCAGACGCATGCTGCGGCTGCTTTCGCACCGCCGGCATTTCGTCAGCACCGGAGTTTGCGTCTTGACCCCGGACTGGTCGGAGACCTTCGTCGAGATCTCGGCGGTGCGGTTCCGAAAGCTCTCCGAGCATGAGATCGCCGATTATGTCGCGACCGGCGAGCCAATGGACAAAGCCGGCGCCTACGCGATCCAAGGCGGCGCGAGAGACTTCGTTGTGCGCGTGGATGGATCGATATCGAATGTGATCGGGCTGCCATTGGAGCGGCTGGGACCGGTGCTGGAGCGAGCTCTCTCGGGCCAAGGGGACTGACCCGTCAGATCTGATCGATTCGGCCCGATCAGGTCGATTCGCGAGTAGCCTATTAGGCATGAGCGACTGGAATCCCGACCAGTATCAGAAGTTCCAGCTTGAGCGATCGCAGCCGGCCTACGATCTCATGGATCTGATCGGCCCCCGCAACAGCATGCGGATCGTCGATCTCGGCTGCGGCTCCGGTGAGCACACGAAAACGCTCCACGAACGCTTTCACTCGATCGAAACCGTCGGGATCGACAATTCGGAGGGCATGCTCGCCAAGGCGCCGAGGGCGGCGAATCTCAGATTCGTCAGGGCGGACATCCGGGAGTTTGGAGGCGAAGGCGAGTTCGATCTTATCTTCTCGAATGCGGCCCTCCAGTGGGTTCCGGGCCACGAGGACCTTTTCACCCGATTCCGAAGGGCGCTCCGGCCGGGTGGCCAAATCGCGATCCAGATCCCGAAGAACGGCGACCATCCCGCGCACAACGTCGCCTACAAGCTCGAACAGGAGCCTCCCTACAACCAGTATCCGGGTTGCCCGATCGACGAGAACGTCTTGCCGCCGGAGGGATATGCGACGCTGCTCTATCGCCTCGGCTTCCGCTCGATCAAGGTCCGCATGAGTATCTATATGCATGAACTGCCTCAGGGCAGCGATGCCGCGGAGTGGCTTAAGGGCTCGATGCTGAACCACTACAAGGCCGTCCAGCCGGCCGAGGTCTTCGCGTTGTTCGAACGCGAGTTCTTCAACCGGATCGAGCGGTTGCTCGGCCATGAAAAGCCTTACCTCTACACGTTCAAGCGGATCCTGATGCATGCCGTTCGATAGTAGATAGTCTCCCGTCCCCAAAGCGATTCATAGGTTGTTGCCGGGCCGGCCCCGAGTCCCAAGCCGGAACGCTCGACCGGCGCCAGCGGGTCTCAGTTTTTTGCGACCTGCTTGCAGGAGAGCCTGAGACAAGAATGGAGTGCTCGACAGGCGCCGACATGCATCGCGGAACAAGAGCCGCTATGCGAAAGAGCGCTAACGCTGGAGGTGCGGGC
>DATJYD010000265.1:0-2150 GCA_035499755.1 Fimbriimonadaceae bacterium | reverse complement strand
GGTCGTTTCGGTGCTCTACCGCCTTGCTCCCGAGCATCCTTTCCCCGCAGATGTCGAAGACACCATCGGGGTCTACAAGGAACTGCTGAAGACCTACAAGCCGCAGAACATCGGACTCTACGGAACCTCAGCCGGCGCGATCCTGACCGGCGAAACCACGGTGAAGCTCCGCCAACTCGGCCTGCCGTTGCCGGGTGCCCTCGGCATCTTCTCGGGCACAGGAGACTTCAGCCGCCTCGGCGACTCGTGGGCGATGTACGCGCTCCAGGGCCTGTCGGGCCACCTTGATCCGCCCGATGTTCAGAAGCATGACAAGGACTACGTCGGCACAACCGACCTCAAGGATCCCGTGCTCTCGCCTCTCTATGCCGACGTCAAGGGATTCCCACCGACGCTCTTCATCACCAGCGGACGCGACATCCTGCTCAGCGGGACGACCATCCTCCACCGGCATTTCCTCGCGGCGGGCGTCGACGCTCAGCTCGTCGCCTTCGAGGCTCTGCCGCACGCCTTCTGGAACGATGTGAACCTTCCGGAGTCGCGAGAGGCCTACGGGATCATGGCGAGGTTTTTGGACGAGAAGCTTGGAAAGTAGCCCCGTTTTGCGCAGGGTTCCCCTCGATATACACAGCCTCCCGCCTGCCATACTCTAGCTTCATGCCCCAACCCTGCCCAAGATGCGACGGAATGGGAATGCGCGTCGTCCGCCGCGCCGACGGCTCGCAAGCCGCCGAACCCTGCGACTGTCGCCACGAAGAGCGGGTGGTCCGGCTCTTCCGGCACGCGTCCATTCCGAAACGTTACGAGCATTGCTCGCTTGAGAGCTATGAGCCGCGATTCACGGGCGCCGATTCCTCCCTCGAACACGCCTGCCTCATGGCGCGCCGCTTCGTCGACGGCTACCCCGTGACCACCGAGGGCCACGGCCTGCTGCTCACCGGCTCTATCGGAGTAGGAAAGACCCATCTCGCCGTGGGGATTCTGCAATGCCTCGTCGTCGAGAAAGGTGTGCGCGGGCTCTTCTGCGATTATCGCGAGCTACTCAAAGAGATTCAGCACTCTTACAACCCGCAGGTACTGACTACGGAACTCGAGATCCTTCGCCCGGTCTTCGACGCCGAGGTTCTCGTCCTCGACGAACTCGGAGCCTCGAAGCCGACCGACTGGGTCTGGGACACCGTCGCGCATATCCTCAACACCCGCTACAACGACAAGCGTACGACCATCATCACCACCAACTATCCGGATCTGCCGCCGGCCGGGTTCGTCGCAGGCCCACAACGAGCGACCAGAGAAGAGACCCTCGGTGACCGCATCGGAGAGCGCATGCGCTCGCGTCTCGCAGAGATGTGCGTACCCATCGAGATGCGCGGCGCGGACTTCCGGCAGCGGGCCAGAAAAGCCAGATTCGGCTGAGCAACGACGCCCTCACCTAGTACCTTCGTGCAATGTCGCCGTTTCTGCCTTCCTGTTAGTTTGCTTATACCCCTCCAACTAACTAGTAAGAGAAGGTCGCCTTGTTTAGAAAACTTGTTGCGTCAGGAGTGTCTGTGCTCCTGATTTCCGGGCCCGTGTCGTCAGCACAACAGAATTCTTCCACGCCAGCGCAGTCGAAGACACCCAACTCAGCGCAGAGTACGCCGCAAGCCGCTGGCCCGCAGTCCTCTCAGGCGCCAAAGCCCAATACCTTGCTGGACGGCACTCCGGTGAAGCTTCGTCTCGGTCGTAACATCTCGTCCGCTAATGAAAAGGTGGGCGATGAGGTCGATTTCGAGGTACTGGAAGAGGTCAAGGTCAACGACACGATTGTTATCGCCAAAGGAGCATTGGCGATGGCAACCGTTACCGAGGCCGACCATAAGAAGAGCATGGGCCGAGGCGGCAAACTCGATGTCAATATTGACAGTGTCCGCCTAGTAGATCAGGAAAAGGCAGCTCTTCGTGCGACTGAAGGAGGCAAGGGCGGTGGCCACGTAGGCGCGATGACTGGAGCAATCGTCGCGACAAGCATCGTATTTTTCCCTGCCGCTCCACTCTTCCTTTTCATTCACGGCAAGGACATCACGATTCCCAAAGGGACCGAGGTCACCGCTTACGTCAACGGCGATTTCACTTTTGACGTTGCTAAATTCAGGTCTGCGGGAGATACA
>DATJYD010000264.1:0-6281 GCA_035499755.1 Fimbriimonadaceae bacterium | reverse complement strand
TACGAATGGCGGTTTTACGCCGCATTACCGCTGATCGCGGGCCTTGCGACCCTTAGGAAAAGCAGTGCGTGGCTACTTCTCGCGCCTTTCGTGTTTCTCGGGGTCGATAACCATTTCATCGCCTATCAGTGGCCCTTCTACTCGGCTCTGGCGCTGATCGGGTTGATCTTAGCTGCAAAAAGAAGCATGGCTTGGTTAGTGCTTGTGCCGTTTTTCCTTCTTGGCTTTGACAGCAAGTTCATGATCTTTCCGTTTGGGATGTTGGCTGCGCACCTTGTGAACCTGCCCGCACTCAAGCGAGTTTTGGTTTCGAGGGCTAGCTCAGTTGCCGTTCTCCTTGTGATTCCGGCAATCTGGCTTTTCGTCAAGGACGGTTACTCACTTCTTTCCGAAACGATGTGCTTCTCGGCTTTCCTTCCCATCGCTGCCGGCAACGATCTCTTTGGGCTACTTCGACTGGGTGCGGCAAAGCACCTGGGGACGATAAGCTATAGCACCTATTTGCTTCACTGCCTGTTCCTGTATATGGTCTACCGCACGCTCGGCCTGGGACCCAAGATCGTATCCATGGGCCCGATTAGCTTCTGGATGATCATGACCCTGTTTGTGGGATGCATCGTGGTGCTAAGTGCGGTTACGTATTCGTTCGTCGAGCGCCCGTTCATGTCAGCAAGACGGAGCAGCGAGACGGCCCAAGGTGATCAGAGGCTCTCGGTAGGCGCAGCTGCATTATCATAGAGTCTTCTCGGCGGCGACACAGGCCTCAGTAGAAACAGCGTCAACTCACAACATCATGAAGACCCCCTCCAAAGCCTTCGCCAAGGAGCCCTCCTACCGCCCCGAAATCGACGGCCTTCGGGCTATCGCCGAATTGGTGGTCGTGCTCTTCCATGCGCGGGAGGGTGCCGCGGCGGCCCACCTCGACGCGCTTCTGCCGAATTGGAGGGAGGCGAAATGAGCGCAAAGATAGCGCTTTGTACGCTTTACGAGGGCGACTACCATTACGGGGTCGCAGCACTCGCGAACAGTCTCCACGCGGCGGGATTCATGGGGAATCTCTGGGTGGGGACGCGGGGGGAGCGGCCACCGTGGATGCTCCCGGGATCTAAAGATCTGCTGGAATTGGACGGGGGCATGCGCCTCGAGTTTGTGGATATCGACACTCTTTATCACTTCTCGCATTACAAGCCTTGGTGGATACGACGGGTGCTGGAGGATCTCGACTCCTCAGCGCAAACTGCGGCCTATATCGACCCTGATATCGTCGTCAAGGCGCCTTGGCAGTTTTTCGAGGATTGGACCTCTTGGGGGATCTCCCTCGTTGGAGACTTCTTTGAGGCGATTCCCCACAACCACCTCTTCAGGCATCACTGGAGAAGGCTATGCGCAGAGCGCGGCTGGTCCCTGGCTCGCGAAGACGACCGCTACTACAACTGCGGGTTCGTCGGTGTCCCTCGGACGGTAAGCGGGTTCTTGGGAGTTTGGGCGGATCTGCTGGAGGCCCTGCCGTCACTAGGATTGCCGATCGACCAACTCCTGCCTACGGACGCCTTGCATCCATTCCGATTCACCGACCAGGATCTTCTGAACGCGTGCCTCGAGTGCGGCACGTGGCCGATGGCCACCCTGCCTCCCTCAGCGATGGACCTCAGAGGCCAGGTGGGGGACGTGATGTGCCATATGACGCCCGGAGCCAAACCTTGGCGCACGGGTTACTTTTTGGGGCCGAAACGATGGCGTGAGCGATCTCATGCTGGACGCCAGTATTGGAGTTTCGTCGATGGTCCGATCCGACCCTATGCTCGGGGCGAGCGGTTGGTCCGAACGTTGGACCAGAAGGCTGCCGCAGTCCTTGGGCGCGTTTACTCGGTGCCAGGGTGGAAGCCTTGATCACCGTGAGCTCGTGCGTGCCCTTCTACAACAATGAGGCAACCGTCGGGGTGGCGGTGCGCTCCCTGGTGGGGCAGACGAAAGCAGTGTTGGAGGTTCTCGCCATCGACGACGGATCGACCGACGGGTCAGCACGCGTTGCGGAGGAGGCGGGGGCGCGGGTGGTCTCGCTGGGGTCGAATCGCGGTCGAGGCGCGGCGCGGGCTCGGGCAGTGGAGGAGGCGCAAGGGGACTACCTGCTTTCGGTCGATGGGGCCGCGTCGCTCGCCCCGGATTTCCTCGAAAGGTGCTTGCCATGGTTCGAGGACAAAAGCACCGCGGCGGTCTACGGCAAGGTCGTTCAGTTGCCTCCGAAGTCGGTAGCGGACCGATGGCGGGGAAGGCACCTGTACCAACTTGAGGAGAAGCACGAAGCCGGCCCGGCAGGTTCGCTGATCACTGGTGGCGTGGTGCTTAGGAGGAGCGCGGTGCTGGCAGTCGGGAATTTCGACGCTGGTCTTCGCCACAGCGAAGATTTCGAGCTTGGGCGGCGGCTTCTCGCGGCTGGATGGAAGATCGTTTACGAGCCGTCGGCCGAAGTTACCACCCTCGTATCCAATTCACTTATGCAG
Source organism: Fimbriimonadaceae bacterium (assembly GCA_035499755.1). Classification (GTDB taxonomy): domain Bacteria; phylum Armatimonadota; class Fimbriimonadia; order Fimbriimonadales; family Fimbriimonadaceae; genus JAEVZK01. The sequence goes on along the minus strand of DATJYD010000264.1, from coordinate 3,780 downwards.
ATCCTAGAACGGTATTGGCGATGGTACGCGGGCGTGACGCCTGCGTTCAGGCTGAAGCACTACGCACGGATGGTATGGTATTCGCTCAAGGTGCTCGCGGTGCGAGACCTGAGGCACGGCGATTTTCAATGCGCAGCCGTCTCCCTGTTTATGCCGCACTATTGCGCTTACCGGTCTTTGAGGAAATAGGATGCGACTGGCGTTTTCGACGACCGGCTTCGAGGCCAAGGAATGGGAGGGCGAAGCCGCGGTCGCGAGAATCCGCCAGCAATTCCAGGCTTTGCCGGTGGATGGATTCGAGCTCGTAGACGAGCCTGCTTCCGGCGAGATGATCGTCCTCATCGAATCGGTGGCGTTCAAGGAGAGGAACTACGCGCGATTCCTGGCGGGGCATCCTCTGATCCGCGAGCATGGGGATCGGTGCCTGGTCTACAACTACGAGGATCATCCGATCGCCTTCCTGCCGGGCGCCTACGTGGCCCTCTCGGCAAACCAGTTCGATCCGAAGTTCCACCGAGCGTGCGCCTATCTCGAGGTGCACAATCGGCAGTGCCTGGAACCCCTGCCCGACGTGAAGCCGGCCAAGCTCTTCGGCTTTCGCGGGAACGTGACCTCGCATCCGGTCCGGTCGGAGATTATGAAGCTGGGAAAAAACGATGCCTGGCGGCTGGAATCGACGGGCAGTTGGTACAACCACTCGCAGGACGAGCTCGCCAGATTCGTGGCCGGTCTTCTGGAGTCGAAGTACGTGCTCTGCCCGAGGGGGCTCGGCCCGGCGTCGCACCGGCTGTTCGAGTCGATGGCGGTTGGAAGGGCGCCGGTGATCATCTCGGATTCCTGGGTGCCTCCGAAGGGGCCGGACTGGGATGCGTTCGCGATCTTCGTCACGGAGGCCGATGTCGAGCGCCTGCCGGCGATTCTCGGTTCCATCGAGGGCGAGTGGGAAGACCGGGGACGATTGTCTCGAAGGGAGTGGGAGCGGTGGTTTGGGCCTGAAACCGGCCTGAAGACGCTGCTGCTGGCATTGCGGGAGCTTCGCCACGAGACCCGCCCGGGCATGGAATGGCTCGCCAAGCAGTGGGTAAAGGACTCGTTTTATCGCCCATACGGCCAGGGGAACGCGCAGAAAGGGCTGAGAAAGATCCGCAAGCTTCTCGGAGGCAAGAGTTGAACTCAGCCGAGGCACGCAACTGCGGCCACGGATACTGCTTCAGGTGGTCGGCAAGAATTCTGGCCCGGAATCTTAGGGGGATTGCCCGGCGTCGCTCTGAGTCCGGGTGTGAGCCCCTTGCGGCTCGCGATTCGTGCGAATCCTCGAGCTGGCAAGAACTCGAACCGGAGGAAAGGAGCGTCTACAGTATTCCTGATTACTGGCCGAAGTGGGCGAGGCGACACTTCTGGATGCCTCTTTCTGCTGACGGCTCAGCATACGAGGTCGCCCATGGCGCGGCCTACGCGTGCACGTTCGACGACGCGGTTTGCCTCGATGACGGCAGGCTCATCGCTGTCGCGCCTTCGGGTGCGGTAAGGGGATGGGTAGTTGATCAGTATAACGGACGCGGTTTGAGTTCAGGCGAGGTCGCTCAAGGCAAGGAATTGTTGGCTGCGGCGCGGCGACAGGATCGCCTGATCGTTCCGCTCGGAATCGGTGATACGACAAATTACTATCACTGGACCTACCAAGCGCTATCTCGAGTTCATCTCGCCAGGCGATACCTCGGAGCCGAGCGTTGTGTCTTTCACGTTGGGCCAACCCGATTTCCGTATGTCATCGGGAGCATGGCAGCCCTTGGAATAGATGAGCGGGACATTGTCTCGGGCGGCCCTGTGAGAGGGAAGGTTGTGTACACGCACACGCCGAGCATGTTCCCGCCGTCTTGGGTCACCAGGTTTCTGAGGGAAGTCGGCGACCGCGTTTGCGAGGGAGTCTCATTGGCTCCCCGCCGAACCTACTACCATAGAGGCGGCGCCCAGCGTAAATTGGCGAACGACGGTCAGGTCTCGGAACTCGTAGTTCGCTACGGATTCGGTATTTGCCGTCCTGACGAAATGAGCTTCGAGGAGCAGGTTCGTACGGCCCGAGCCTCCACCGTTCTGCTGGGCGTTCATGGAGCCTGCTTCACGAACCTTGCGTATTCTACGCCGGGCTCAACGACCGTCGAATTGATGCCAAGGAACATGCCGCAGCCCTATTACATGCTGATCAGTCGCGACTTGGGGTTGCACCACAATGTGCAGTTCGGCAAAGAGCCGCGAGTTCGGAATCTCCTCGGCAAGGGGCCGTTCTACGACTATTCGGCGGATTTGGTCGCCGACCTGAAGGGCCTGGAACGAAACCTGGAGAGGCTCGGTGAATAGCCTGTCGTTCTCGGTCGTCGTTCCGACCTGTCGCCGAAACGATCTTCTGGCTCGCTGCCTGGAGCGGCTGGCGCCGGGCGCGCAGACCCTCGACGCGGGTCGATACGAAGTGATCGTCACCGACGATGGCCGGGACGCGACCGCCGAGGCAATGATCCGGGAGCAGTTTCCCTGGGCGAAGTGGACGGCCGGGCCGGCGCGGGGGCCGGCGGCGAACCGCAACCACGGAGCGAGTCAGGCGCAGTTCGAGTGGATCGCCTTCACCGACGACGATTGCCTGCCCTCGCCGGGATGGCTCGAGGCGTTCGCGAAAGCGATCGACGGAGAGCATACGGTCTACGAGGGCCGAACCACCTGCGAAGACGGCTTGCCTTCTCCGGCCTACGCGGCGCCGCTGAACGAGAACGGCGGCTTCTTGTGGACCTGCAACATGATCATCTCGGCGGAGACTTTCGAGCGAGTGGGCGGGCTCTGCGAGCATTTTCCCTACCCGGCGGTCGAGGACGTGGAGTTTCGGGAGCGGCTTCTCGCCCTCGGATTCGAGTTTCCATTCGTTCCCGGTGCGGTCGTGGACCATCCCCCGCGCCGAAAGCCGGGACCGATCGTCATCGCGAGGCGGCATGAGAGCGAGGCGGCCTACTGGCTCGCGAGCGGGAAGGATGTGAGTCTCCTCCGCAGCTACGTTCGGCCGATTCTGGGCACCGCCTACCGGGAAATGAGGCAGCATTGCTCGCTCTCGGCGTGGTGGTGGATTTCCACGAACGTACCGGTCGAGCTGGCGGCGCTCTGCTGGCTGTTCCCGGGATGGAAGCGGCGGCTGCGCGCGCATAATGCGGTCGACGACTTCCGGAAGGATGCGATCAGAAGGGCTCGATCCAGCCAAAGGGTCGTGCCGTCGTCATGAGGGTGGGCATGCTGGCCAACGTGCCCTTGGACTCCAATCAAGGCTCGGGCTACGTAATTCTCGGTCACGCCGAGGAACTCAGGCGGCGTGGGCACGAGGTCGAGGTGAGGTCGGCCTATCCGAAGAAGTCGCTCGCGGGCGGAAGAGGAAACCGGTTTCGCATCCGGCTCGGTATGGCCCGGGCTATTTCGATGGCGCGGACTTATGATTTCCTATGCCTGTGGGGCGGAGAGGCCGGATGGGTCGCACCCAAAGTGAGCAGGTTGAGGCGCCGGGGGACGGTCATCGCGTGCTCGAACGGACTCGAGACCCATTCGGGACTCGCATCCGGCGACCTGAGGCGTGGGGAACCGGACTTCTTTCGGCTCGAGCAGTGCTTCCGCGACCTGGACGGCTTGATGGTGGTGAGCAGGTTCGACCGAGATTTCGCCGCCGAGGAGAACTATCAGCCTCCTGAGCGGATGGCGGCGGTATCCAATCCCATTCCGAGCTCTTTCGTCGGGCAGACGATCAACCTG
>DATJYD010000263.1:0-3232 GCA_035499755.1 Fimbriimonadaceae bacterium | reverse complement strand
CAAGCTGGCCCTCGCAGTCGATTTTCGCGGTGGGGTCGATCTTCCCATCGTTGAGGCCCTTGGCGAGGGTGAGAATCTTGAACATGGAGCCCGGCTCGAGCCGGTCCTGAACCACGGGGTCATTGGTCGACCGGCGAGCGTCGGGGGGAGCGGCGATGCTGCCGCCGGTGGGGTCGAAGGTCGGATAGGACGCCATCGCGAGGACGTTCCCGGTCCCGGGCTCCATGATGACGGCGACTCCATCATCCGCATTGTTCTTGATTACGGCCGCGCGGATCTCTGAGAACGCCTGCTCCTGAAGATCACTGTCGATCGTGGTGGTGATATTCGTCCCATCCCGCTTCGGCAATGAGGAGGGATCGATCCGCATGGGAAGAAAGTTGCCCTGCCGGTCGGTTAGGCCGATCTTGACGCCGTTCTTCCCTTCGAGCACCGTCTTCTGGCTGCGCTCGAGGCCGTTCAAGGGGCTGGTATCCATCATCGCGCCGACGACATTGGCGGCGGCCTCGCCGAGGGGATAGGTCCGCCGCCCGGTGGGATCGAGAGATACGCCATCGGCTTTCCAACGCGTCTTGACGTCTTGCACTTCCCGGCGCTGGCTCGCGCTGAGCGACTCGGGCCACACCTTGTGGTCGACGCCGCAAAAGGCGAGCTGGGCGAAATCGGTGGCAGGAATGCCGGTCGCCGCGCTCAGGTCGAGGAAGAAGGCGTCAGTGCGGGGAATGCGATCGAAACTGAGGTTGAGCTCGTAGGTGTCTTGATCGATAGCGAGCGGGCGGCCGTCGGCATCGAAGATGGTGCCTCGGCGCGCGTATTCCGGGCGGGTCAAGGTGAATCGCTTGGTCTTCTTGGCCCGGTCAAGAGTCGCGGTCCGATCGAATACTTGCAACCGAGCCTGACTGACGGCGGCGCACCCGAAGAGCGCGAGAACGCCCCAGGTGAAATAAAAGAGGCGGCCGCGGTTACTGGACGGCTTTGGCATTCCCATCCTTGCCTTTAGCGACAGGCGGAGCGTCGGTTTGGGCGACGAGTCCTTCGGGCGGAATCATGTGGTTCAGTTCAGCCCAGGAGGCGATGGCCGACGAGTCGGTTATGGCTTGGACTTGATCGCGAAGGAACGCCACTTCCTTGGACGCCGCCTGGTTCCGTTCGACGGCCCGCAATCCATCGCGTCTGGCCTTCTCGACCATCACCTGGCCGGCGAGGCTGCTTGCGAAGTAGATGCCGAGGGTGAGCATGGCAAAGAGCACGGCTTTGGCCAAGAGCAGGGAGAGAATCGACGGCCTTGTGCCTTGCTCGACTCGGAGCTCGGGTTTCGCCTTTGGCCGGGCGATGATGATCGGTTTGTTTACAGGTACTGCACTCATCCTGAGTTTCTGTTCTCCTCAGGCAACGGCCCATCCTTGGGCCGTCGCTCGAATCTTTCGCTAGCTCCCTTTCCTTTTCTGGGCGCCGCAATGCCGACGCCACGCCGAATCGCCCGCAACTTCGCGCTCCGACTACGAGGATTGCGCGCGATCTCTTCCTGCCCGGGGGTCAGCGGCTTGCGCGTCGCCTCTTCGAAGTTCCCCTCGCGCGCCAAATCTCGAAACGCGGTTTTCACGATTCGATCTTCGCCCGAGTGATAACTGAGAACCGACAGCACGCCCCCTACCGCCAAACAGGAAGCCGAACGCCGAAGAGCCTCCAGTAGCCCTTCAAGTTCACCGTTAACGACGATTCGAATAGCTTGAAAGGAGCGTGTCGCCGGGTGAATTCTCTTATCTCTTGCAGCGGCCGGAATTGCCGCTAGAATTGCGTCTACTAAATCTTTAGTGGTGCGCAGTGCCTGCGTCTTTCTACGCTCGACTATCTTGCGGGCGATATTGCGCGCCCAGCGTTCGTCGCCGTAGTCCCAGAGAACCTGTTCGATCTCCTTGAGAGACCATCGGTTGAGCAGCGCGCCGGCCGGCTCCCCTCTGCCCCGGTCCATGCGCATATCGAGCGGTCCTTCTTCCCTGAAACTGATCCCCCGCTCGGGATCGTCGACCTGCGCGCTGTTCAAGCCCAGATCGAGCAGGATCGCGTCCGCCTGCCGGTCCAGGTATTGAGTCATGTTTCGAAAATCGTCATGGATCAGCCGGATTTCGACCGGCCCCGCGAGACGCGCCCTTGCGATCTCGAGCATCGACTGGTCCCACTCGAACCCGAAGAGGACGCCGTCCGGGGCGATTCGCTCGAGGAAGGCGGCGGAGTGGCCGCCGAGCCCCAGGGTGCCATCGACGACGACGGCGCCGGGCCGGAGAGGCAGGATCTCGAGGATCTCTCGCAGCATCACGGGCTGGTGGGTGGGCGTCAATTCGAGGGCTCTCCGATCATCGCGGCTAAGGATCGAGCCGAAGCCAGAACGGGGTTGAAAACCCCGGACGCAAGGCGCAAGGAGGTTAGCGGCGGCCATTCTCCCCTCGGGAAGAATCGGAAGCCGAATGCGCGCTCATGCCGGTGATGGCCAGCGCGATATGGGCGGAATCTCGGTCCCGCGCATCGGCGCCGGCCGACCGAGCGGACGGCCCAAGGAGAAAGTCGGCAAGTCTCTCCGTCCAATGGGGAGTCTTCGGAGCCGAGGGATTTCCAGCGTTTTTCTTCATTGCCTACCCACCATTTGTCCATAGGCTTTGGCGAGGGCATCGCGCCGCTTCGCGCCATAGCCTTCCGTATCCTGCTGAAATCGCTCGTATTCATCCTTCGCCCAGATCTCCAGTTGATCGCCGCAGCCGACCAGAAGCACTTTGTCGGTGAGCTTCGCGATATCGCGCAGCTTCTGCGGCACGACGACGCGGCCCTGCTGGTCGAACTTCAGCTCATCGTCGGCGTAGCCCAGGAACAAGCGCGTGTACTGCTGGCGGCCCTGGTTGAGGCTATCGAAGCTCAGCATTTCGGCGACCTTTCTGCGCCAGACCTCATCCGGGTAGGCGACCAGGCAACCGACGTCGCCGACGGCCATGGCGAAGGGTTCACCGAGTCTTTCGCGCTTCTTCTTGCCGACTAGGATGCGGCCCTTGTCGTCGATGGTCGCCTCATCGGTACCGATGAGAGGCTTGAGAGCGTTCGGTGACTCTTCTGCCATGGCGACTCGACATTCATTGCGCTGAAGATAGCGAGGGGCGGCTTTGCATCCATGCTTGGCCGCCGCTCAGAAACTGAGGAGAGCACCCCGCCCCGCCTCGAGAAGATGGACCTGATCATCTTGGTC
>DATJYD010000262.1:0-8254 GCA_035499755.1 Fimbriimonadaceae bacterium | reverse complement strand
GGATGGAGCCGTTCACCGACCTCACAACGGTGTTCTGCGGTTTCGGAGTCTTCACTGCGAACGCCGCCTTTGTCTTCAACGGCAGGCTCCATGGTTGGCAGCAATCCAATCTGGGCTATCTTTCCCAGCGAGAGTTCGGCTACGCATTGGCGCGTTTTGCGTGGGAACGAGGAGAGCGCAATCCGGCCTGGACCCAGGAGCTGACAACCAACGTCCGGCACTTTATGCGTGCTGCGCTGTCGTGTTTCAAAGCTTCCGGGCGCGCGTAGCCGGTGCACATCGGCGGGTAGCCTGATTCCCCATGCTGGGTTATGCGTTGACCGGCTTGAAGGTGCTGAGCCTAGGCTTCCTTCTCCTTGCTTTCGCGTCCCTCCGGGCTCGACAGGTCCCACAGAAGTACCCGCGCTTCTTCCCCGGCGCAAGATGGGTGATCGCTTACGGCCGCTACATGGGGGTCGAGCGCTTTGCCGTCGACGAAGCCCAGCGCCTCGCCCAGACCTCCTTCCCGTACGTCATCGACTGCGAACCGGCATCGGGCCTGAAGCCGGAGGAGCAGGAGCACTTGATTTTGGTCGGCACTGAGAAAGACAACCCGCTGATTCGCGCTCTCATACAAAGAGGAGTCCTGAAACGACCGTCCGGGCCGCAGGGGTACAGCATCGCCGGCTTCGATTCGCCTTGGAAGAAGGGGCAGCGGGTCATAGCGCTCGCTGGATACGATCCGAACGGAGTTCTCTATGGCGCCGAGGACTTCAACTCCCAGATCGTGAGCCGTGCCGCTGGTTTTCAATCCGCGGTTCCGGATCCGTCGATCGATGATCGGCGACACAAGGCATTCGATGGAATCCCCGACTTCGCGATGAACGAGACCCCGGCGATTCAGAACCGGGGCATCTGGTGCTGGGGTTACGTCATCTACGACTACCGGCGGTTCTTCGATCACATGGCTCGTCTGAAGATGAATACGATCATCTTCTGGAACGACGTCGTGCCTCAGAACTGCCGCGCGGTGATCGAATACGCCCACAGCCGTGGAATCCGCGTCATCCTTGGATTTGAGTGGGGATACGGCATCGCGGGACTCGACCCGACAAGCGCGCAGCAACGCGCCAAGATGCGGGATGAGGTCGCCGCGACGTTCAAGTCTGAATATCGCGGACTTGGCATGGACGGGATCTACTTCCAGACCTTTACCGAGAATTCCAATCTAACTATCAAGGGCAAGAGCACGGCGGAGTGGGCTTGCCAATGGGTGAACGAAATATCGTCGGCGCTCTTCAAGATCGCCCCCGACCTTCGGATCGAATTCGGACTCCACGCGACTTCGATCCGCGACCATTACGTCGACCTGAAGCCCCTCGATCCCAGGATCGTGATCACCTGGGAGGACGCGGGGACGCTGCCATTCTCGTATGATCCCGTCACGCCGGAACCGAGTGCTTTCGATGCGACCGTCGACTACGCGAAGAAGCTGGCCGTGTTCCGCTCGAACCGGGAGCTTTCGATGGTCGCCAAAGGATGGATCCAGCTTCCGTGGCAGACCTCGGAGCACCACGGCCCGTACATCCTCGGCGAGCGCGATCCGGAATGGATCAGGCAGCGCCTGACACGGCGGCAGGACCGGTGGGATTATGTCAATTCCCTTTGGCTGAAGAACTTTCCCCTTGCGGCGCAGTTCTACCGGTCCATGCTCGGCCAGCATCCTGCGGTCTGCTCGGTCACCGGTCTGATCGAGGATGGGGAGTTTGAGGAGCGCATCCAGCCGAGCGTGGCCTTGTTCGCACAGACGCTCTGGGATCCGAACTTGCCGGACGCGGAGATATCGAGGCGAGCCTCCAGCCCCTATTACCGGCGCTGACTTTGGGATCAGTCCACGAGATGGACAAAGTCGAGGCCGGCAAACCGGCTGTAATCCGAGTCGAAAGATACGAGCCGAAAGCCAGCGGCGCACGCCCACGATGCGAGGGCGCAGTCTGTCCAACTGCTAACCGAGAAGTCGTCTCGATCGCTCCAAACCATCATTTGGCGATCGAGCCCTGCGGGCTCAGCCGCCATGGCTACTCCCGGTTCGGAAAGGAAGTCGCGAAAAAGCCGCCACGCATCGGGAGGACTGAAAGGCCGTCCAGCCATCACCTTGGAGTTGGTCGCCAGCCGAAGCAAACCGAGCATGGTCAGACGGCAGAACGCTATCTGGGTCGCTGATTCCTCCTCCCAGTACCTCCTTGCCCTCGCGTGATGAACGTGGTCCTCGTCGGCCAAGGCGAGCCAGACATTCACGTCCAGGAGATCAGCCGACGTTCCGCGCATCTTCCTGTGCGATGAAGCTCTCGATCTCTCCGTTCGTCATTGCTGGAATCGGCGTGCCGGTGCCCCGGCGGATCGTATCCGGCAGCTTTCTTTTCGCAGGCCTTGTGCTGGAAGACACCTCAGGCTGTCCTAGCCCGCGCTCTACGAACGAGGTGATGAGATCCTTCAGTTTCATCCCACGCAGAGCCGCAGTCGCTTTGGCTCTGCGCAGCAGGTCGTCTGGCAAATCGATTGTCGTCCGCATATAAGCATTTTACCATTAAAATGCCAAGAATGGGTGACCCACTTCGAGCGCATTGGGTCGCGCCCAACTGCGCCTGCTGATCGCATGCGGGACAGGTCTTTTGCCCACGGCTCTATCGCAGATTGCTGTGGGCAGTCGAAGCAGACCATGCGCCCCAATCTCGTGCATAATTCCGGGGCGGTTATCCTCCGAAGACACCGTCCTTGCCCCGATGCGGAAGGTCCTTGCGAGGTGGGCGGGGCGGCATCGTCTTCAGCTTGTCGAGCAGGTACTTCACACCCTCCTCCAACTGCGGATCGTGACCGGATGCGACGAGGTCGGGGCGGTTGTCGAGGTCGATGTCGGGGTCGATGCCGTGGTTTTCCGCCACGATCTCATCGGTCGCGGGATCGTAGATGGCGAACGCCGGTGCGGAGATCGAGCCGCCGTCGACCAGGTTGTAGAAGCCGTTGATCCCGATCAGGCCGCCCCAGGTGCGCTTCCCAATCAGCGGCCCGAGATGATAGTGCTGGAACAGGTAGGCGAAATTGTCGCCGCCCGAGCCGGCATAGCCGTTGACAAGCATCACCTTCGGTCCGAGGAAAGCCGCAAAGTCCTGATTGTCCGGGCCGTACCGGCTTTGCCCATAGAGCCCATCGGGCCGCATGAAGAGGTTGATGTACGGCGCGGGATCGAATCCTCCGCTGTTCCAGCGTTCGTCGATGATCACCGCCTCTTTGCTCAGGTTGCCGTAGAAGCCGGCCTGCACCTCGGCCGCGCCTTGGAAGCCGGTGTCCTCGACGTGCAGATAGCCGATCTTGCCTCCGGAGAGCTTGTCGACGAGGGCGCGGTTGCTTTCCACAAAATCGACGTAGCGCAGGTAGTCCTCCGATCCGATCGCTTTCACCCGAGCCTTGCGGGCGCCGGCCGACGTCGGGCTCGAGTTCACGGTGACCGTCACGTATCGCCCCGCCTTGTCGAGCATCAACTCCGATAAGTTCGTATCCGCGGTCACGGGCTTGCCGTCGATCGCGAGCAAATAGTCGCCTTCTCGAACGTCGATTCCCGGCTCCGCGAGCGGCCCAGCCTGTCCCTCCGCGTAGGAACGGCCCCGGAGGATCTTCGCGATCTGGAGGTGGCCCTCGCTCACCTTGTAGTCGGCGCCAAGGTAACCCACGGGGACGATGGGCGGGTGCGGCCCGTAGTCGCCGGGATTGACCACATACGCGTGGCCGGTGCCAAGCTCACCGATCATGAGGCCCAGAATGTAGTTCACGTCGGAACGGCTGACCGCCCATCTCAGCATCGACTCGTACTTCTTGCCGATCCCGTTCCAGTCGAGCCCGTTCATATTGGCGTCGTAGTAGTGGTCGCGCTCGAAGCGCCAAGCATCGTGGACGATCTCCGCCCACTCGGCGGTCGGATCGATTTCGGCCTCGACCGCCGACGTGTCGACTCGCCCCTCACCTGGCTGAGCCGGATGATTGAGATCGACGACTCCGAGCACACCCCCACTGTAATAAGCGAGCTTGGAAAGATCGTCGCTAAGCGAGAAGTTGCCGGCGAGCCCATTGAATAAGGTTGTCGGAGCCCTCTTGCCGAGATCGAAGCGCATCAGAGTGCCGCCGGAAGTGAGGAAGACGACTCCGTTGTTGGCGCCGTCGAGCATGCCGAATGAGGTCGGCCCCATCGGCAGGGGCACCATGCGTTGGGCCAGCCCGTCGAAGTCGATCGCCACGGAAACCCCTCCTGTGGGCGCGATCGGCTTGGGCGCGGCTCCCACCGGCTCTTCGTCATCCGGCTCGGCCAATGGGTCCGGGGTGGTCTTTTGCAAAGGGATGACGTAGATGCGCTGCGTCCCCGCTGACGTCAAGTCCATTTCGAGCTGTCCGAACGATGGATGGAAGCTGCGCGCGCTCACCAGATAGAGAAACTTGCCGTTCTTGTCCCAGGACGCGATCGCGTCGTCGAACGAGCCGTCGGTTACGTCGTGCATGGCGCCGGTTGCCAACTCGATGATCCGCAGCCGGTTCAGGGACCTGCCGTCGCTGCTCGTGACGGAGATCCACTTGCCGTCGGGAGACCAACTCGACGAGGTCACCGACTCGTTCAGGCCGAAGACCTTATCGAGCTTGCCGGATGCCACGTCGACCACGTCGATTTCGTTCGAGGCGCAGAGAATGCCGATTTTGCGGCCGTCCGGCGACCAGTCGAACCCGTTGATCACCATCCTCTGGGTGGTGATCTGGCGGGCGAGCCCTCCCTGCGACGGCCGGACATACAGGTTGATCTCGCCGCCCGCATCGCTGAGAAAGGCGATCGACTTGCCGTCCGGCGACCATGCGGGCTGGCGCTCGCGGACGCCCTGGCTGTCGGTGAAGTCGCGCGTGTCGCCGGAATGGACGGGAATCGAGAAGATGTGTCCTCGCGCCTCGGCGGCCACTCGCACGCCGGACGGCGACAGGCTGATGCTCTCGATGCTTTGGCCGAGCTTCTTCAAGCTGGGGCGCGTCGAGATGAACTCCCCGCGGATGACCGGCTCGATCTTCGTGAGCTTGTCGTCCGAGAGGGTCATCCGATAAAGCTCGCCGCCCTTCTCGAAGACGATGCTCTGGCCGTCCGTGCTTGGGTAGCGGATATCGTCGTCGGCATACCGGGTGACCTGCCGCGAGCTCTTGGAATCCGTGTCGTACTTGAAGAGGTTCAGAACGCCGGAGCCCTTGCTGCTGATGTAGTAGACGCTCTTACCGACGACCATCGGGAAGTAGTTCTGCTCGCGGCCTGCGGGAAGCTCGGAGTATTCGTTCTTGTCGAAATCGTAGAAGGCGATCCGTCCCTGGGTGCCTCCGCGATAGCGGCGCCAGGTGAAGTCGTACGACGTGGTCCGGGTGTAGGCGATCCGATGTCCGCCGGAAAAGTAGGACATCTCGGAGACCTCGTTGAGCGGAGACGGTTCGGGTCGGCCGCCGTTGGCGCCGACGAAGCAGAGGCGGCGCTGGCGCGAGATGAAGTTGCCTTCGGAGGTGGCGAAGGCGATCTTGCCGTCGGGGGTCCATCCGAGGCAGTAGTCGGGATCGCTGTCGTAGGTGATCCGCTTCGGCTCGCCGCCTTCGATCGGAATCGTGTAGACGTTCGGCGGCCCGTCATAAGAGGCGGTAAACGCGACCGTCCTGCCGTCCGGTGAGATCTTGGGCCGGGCCTCCAGCCCCTCGGCGCTGGTCAGCCGGCGGGCGACGCCGGCGTCCGATTCGGAGACCCAGAGGTCTCCGCCGTACGAGAATACGACTGTCTGGCCATGGACGTCCGGATAGCGCAGAAGATGAGGCGAGTCGAGGTGAACGAGGGGCCCTGCGACGAGCAGGCCTAACAATGAGATCATGGAAACGCAATCCTCCCGAAGCGACTATTGCATAGGGGCCAGCCCGGAGTTCCCGTGGCGCCGAAACTGAGCAAGAAGTCCAAGCGGTTGGCGACCACCGAGCATTTTAGCGCGCGGTTTGCGGGGGAGCCCCGGGGTCTGAACAAGCCGCACGTGAACGGCCCGCGTCCTTCGGGACCCCAGGGCATGCAGTTGGCGGGGGGAGCCCCGGGGTCTGAACGAACCGCACGTGAACGGCTCGCGTCCTCCGGGACCCCAGGGCATGCAGTTGGCCGGGGGGAGCCCCGGGGTCCGAGAGAGCCGCACGTGAACGGCCCGCGTCCTCAGGGACCCCAGGGCATACGGAGTGGTTATCGATTGCACGCTCAGGCAAGCGATATGTTCGAGAATGATCGTCGCTTGCCTGAGATGCCGCCCGTCAGGCTGGATAATGGTCCCAGGATGAGATGGTGGACGATCTCTTTGATCGGAGTCATGTCGGCGCTTGCCGGGCTTGCGGGTGGGAGCCAGGCGCCGGGGCGGGTGGTCGAGGCGATGCATAGGGAGACCCTCGACGGCACCTGGCAGGTCGCCCGCCTGCCCCTCGAAGCCGACGGTCAGGCTGGGCTGGACGAGTTCCGGAAGGGGGGCGCGAAGACGATCTCGGCCCAAGTTCCCGGCGAGATCCACCTCGACCTGATGCGCGCGGGCGAAATGGCCGATCCCTCGATCGATGCGAACTCGCGCAAGGACCGGTGGCCGGAGCGCTTCTCCTGGTGGTATCACCGTACCTTCTGGACTTCGAAGGACTTCGTCAAACAGGAACTCCAGGAACTAGTCTTCGACGGCTTGATCTACAACGCGGAGGTCTTCCTGAACGGAAAGCTGATCGGGACGAGCCGCAACGCGTTGGTCGCCCAGCGATTCAATGTCACCGGCCTCGTCAAGCCGGACGAGAACGACCTCGTCGTCCGCCTGACGAGCGGATACGAGCTGATCAACGAGGTCGACCAGGACTTCACCGGACAGGGTCTCTACAAGAACCGGGAGAACTTTCCGGCGAGGCAGAAACTCCGCGCGCCGCCTTATCAGTCCGGGTGGGACTGGAACGATACGCTCCCGAACATCGGCATCTGGCGAAGCGTCAGTTTGGTCGGACGAAGCTGGGCTGCGATCGATCAGGTTCGAATGGATACGGTGATCGATCATGGCAGGGTCTTCCTTAAGGGCGATGTCTCGATCCGCAATCTGCGGCCCTGGCTTCGAACGGAGTGCATTCTCGGCCTGAAGCTGCAGCAGCCCGAGGGTGATCCGATCGTTCTCGACAAGGAGCTGATGCTCGGGATCGGGCTGAACCACATTCCTTGCGAGATCGCCATCCCAAAGCCAAAGCTATGGTGGCCAAGCGGAATGGGAGACCAGCCGCTCTATAAGCTTGTCGCAACCCTCAACTGCGGCAGCACGGTCACGGATGAGCAGTCCCAGACGATCGGGCTCCGCACGATCCGACTCGACCAGAGCCCTTTGGAGCCGGCCGGGTCGAACTTCCGGTTCATCGTCAACGGCAAAGAGATGTTCGCCAAGGGCGGCAATTGGGCGCCGGGCGACCCGATTCCCTGCCGGATGACGAAAGCGCGGTATGAGCACTTCATCCAGGCCGCGAAGGAGGCGCACTTCAATCTGTTGCGGGTTAACGGAGTCGGCTATTACGAGGACGACGGTTTCTACGAGGCCTGCGACAAGGCGGGAATCCTCCTGTGGCAGGAGTTCGCCTACTCCTGTTCGACCTACGACGACGCCTCTCCCGAGTTCATGGACGGCGCGCGCAAGGAGGCGGAGGAGTTCGTCAAACGGATCGCTCACCATCCCTCGCTGGCCCTCTGGTGCGGGTGCAACGAATGCATTTGGATGTACGCGGGCAACGCCGACCCGGCGCCGACCGATGTTCTCGGGCTGAAGATCTACTACGACCTTCTACCAAGCATCTGCCATGCGCTCGACCCGAACCGGCCCTACATCCCGGGCAGCCCTTGCGGTGGGCCCGACGAGATCAACAGCCAGACGGCGGGCGACGTGCACTGGTGGTACCAGGTCTTCATGAGCGGCGATCCGGCGCGGAAGATGAACCCGGCGCTTCTCGACGAGTGTCGCGGCCGGTTCGTGAGCGAATACGGGATCATCGGGCCTCCCCCGCTC
The DNA here is from genome assembly GCA_035499755.1 of Fimbriimonadaceae bacterium. Taxonomy (GTDB): domain Bacteria; phylum Armatimonadota; class Fimbriimonadia; order Fimbriimonadales; family Fimbriimonadaceae; genus JAEVZK01. The sequence goes on along the minus strand of DATJYD010000262.1, from coordinate 170 downwards.
GCTTCGATGAAGGAGTATCTGAGTCCGGATGAGCTGAATCCGGACAGCGTGGCCTGGAAGATCCATACGAACAGCTATGAGGGGGATCACAGCGGGTTCACGGAGTCGGCGGCCCGCCATCACTTTTTCGGAGAGGGGCCAATGTCGGTCGAGGACTTCGTGCTCTACGG
>DATJYD010000261.1:0-8742 GCA_035499755.1 Fimbriimonadaceae bacterium | reverse complement strand
GAAGGGCGCGGCGGCTCGCAAGGGCTCGAGCTACGACCTCCGCCGGCTTGCCGTAGCCGTAGGGAATCCCCAGGCTCGTCTGCAGGACTTCGAACACTCCATCGATATCGGAGGTCTCCACGAGACTTGCGAAGGCGATCGTCTCGATCGAGTGCTCGCGGTGCGCATACTCCAGCGCGACCCTGGTCTTGCCTATTCCGCCGATCCCAGTAAAGGTAATCAGCCTTCGACTTGCCGCGACGAGATCGCGGGTCCTTTCGATGATGGACTCGCGGCCGAACATCCTGGTGATCGGGTTCGGCAAGGGAGCCGGCGACAGCCGAACGCGGGCCACTTCGAATGGAAGCTTGGCCTGCATCGCTTCCTCTGCCAGTCTACGGACGGCGTCACCCGGACTGACTCTCATCTGGGTTTCAAGAACCGCGACATAAGCCTCATAGGCTTTCACCGCTCGAACTTGCTGCCCCGAACGCATCAACCGCCCCATGAGCTCAATTAGCAGGTTCTCATTCAGTGGATGAAGGGCGCAAGCACTGGACAGGACCTGAATGGCCGACTCGTCGCTCAAGTTCCCCGCGGCCCTCGCCGCCGTCTCCGCGAACAGACCTTCGTAGAGCTCCCGGTACGAGGCGAGCCACGGTTCGTTCCATCCGGGAAGGAGTGGGCGATAGCAGGCCACGGCGGCTTCCTCGCTGCCGCTTGCGGCGAGGCGTTGGAATTCGGTGCAATCGACGGATACCCACTCGTTCAACTGCAAGGCATTCTTCGATGCGAGAAAGGGCGACGGCAGCTCGGAGGGGAAACTACCCTTGAGCGATACCAGGGCTTGTCGCAGCCTTGGCCGGGACACGTCGGCCGGTTCGTCCGGCCAAAGCGCGGTTGCCACCTCGTCCCTTTGGATAGGCTTATGACCGCTCAGAGCAATTCGTATCAGAACGAGAGCAGCCTTGCGGGAGCCGAAATGCGTAATGGACTGGCTGCCGGTCTGGAATGACAACCCGCCAAAAAGGTGGAGACTCCCGGATTCTCCGTCCGCATGCACCGCTTGGCTCGACACAGATATATGCATCGGCCCACTTTCCGTGGACCTCCTCCTAAGATCTTACAGTCCTAGTGCCTTTCGAAATGCGGCAAAGTGGAGATCTTCGCAAAAGCAAGGTTCTCGTTGTCGAGAACGGCGGCTCGGGATCGCGGCCGGCTCTTCGAATCCGCGTCAATCTCGGTCCAAGTCTGTGGTCCGCCAGTCCGCACCGGTCTGCGCGCTAGGCGGCTCGTTTCAGACCGGCGCTTGCCGCCGGCTTGCTGTAGAAGAATGGCCTGATCAGCTCGAAACCTATCCTGGGTGCGGTTGCAATCCGCTCGGTCCCTCCCACAAAAAGGACGCCGCCCGGTTTGAGGGCCTTGTAGAAGCCCTCGTAGATGCGTTCCTTGGCGTCGTCGTTGAAGTAGATGACGACGTTGCGGCAGAGAATCAGGTCGTACTCCTGGGGAGGATACGGATCGGCGAGAAGGTCGTGGCGAGCGAAATGGACGTTGCGCCTCAACTGAATCTTGGGCACGTAGCTCTTCTCGTCAGGAGACGAAAAGAATCGATCGAGCCGGCTCGCGCTGACGCCGGAAAGCTCGGCGGCCGTGAAGCTGGGCGACGAGGCTTTGGCGATCATCGTTAGGTCGATGTCGGTGCCCTTGATTCGAAACGGTTTGTCGCCAAAGGCCTCTTGGAGGAGCATGGCGACCGTAAACGCCTCCGCGCCGTTGGAGCACCCCGCGCTCCAAGCCGCAAACGTCTCGCCCGGGGCTGGCGACGGAATCAAGGGAAGGATCTTCCCGATCAACTCCTCGAACAGGCTCGAGTTCCTAAAGAACTCCGTCACGTTGATGGTCATCAGATCGAAGAACTGAGTCAGAGCGATCTGGTCCCTTTCGAGCAAGCCGACATAAGCGGCGAACGAGGGGCAGCCGAGTTGCTTCGCGAGAGTGGCGATCCTCCTCGACATCTGCTCGGGCTTATAGTCCGACAACTTGATGCGAAAGCGCTGCTCGACCTTTTGGCAGAGAAATCGATAGTCCGGCTCTCCAAAGGGGACGCCGATGAGAGTTGCGCCGGGACACTCCATTTAAGCCGCCACCTTCGAGCGATGAAGCTCTTCGAGGGCCTTGGACGGATCGATCACGAGGGCTACTCGCCCGTCGCCGAGGATCGATGCGCCGGACACACCGGGGGAGTCCTTGAGCAGGGAACTCAGGGGTTTGATCACGACTTCGGTCTCGCCCTGGAGAGCGTCCACCGACAATGCGGCTTGGCCTTCGCCGTGTCGAACGACGACAGCATGCGAGTTCTTTGCCACGCGATCGGGATGGACGGCGGCTGAGCTGCCGCGCATAACATCGGCTAGGCAAGCTAGCGGGAGAGTCTTGCCCCTAAGGAGCAGGGCCGCTTGCCCCCCGGTCCGGCAGAACCTGCCGTCTCCGCTGTCGCGGTCGAGCCTCAGCATCTCGGCGACCGACGTGAGCGGAATCGCGTAAGTCACTCCTTCCGATTCCACGAGAACGGCGCGTACGATGGCGAGCGTCAGCGGCAGATAGATCAGGAACCGAGTTCCTTCGCCCAGCTTGCTTTCTATGAGGATTCTGCCGCCGACTCGGTCGATGTTCGATCGGACGATGTCCATGCCGACGCCGCGTCCAGAGATCTCGGAGATCTCCTTCGACGTCGTCAGGCCAGGCGCAAACACCAACTGAATGGCTTCCCGATCGGAGAGAGCCTCCGCGGCAGACTCGGAGATGACTCCCTTGCGCACGGCGGTGGCTCTCATTTGGGCAGGATCGATCCCGGCGCCATCGTCCGAGATCTCGATTGCGATCTGACTCCTCTCATGGCGCGCCGACAACGTCACTCTGCCGCGCGGCGCCTTGCCGGCCGATGCCCGCTGCTCGGGCATCTCCACCCCATGGTCGACCGCATTGCGAAGAAGGTGGATCAGCGGATCTCCCAGGACCTCCAGGACGGAACGGTCGAGTTCCGTCTCTCCGCCGAACATCTCGAAGTCGATGTCCTTTCCCGTCTTCTGAGCCAAGTCCCGCACCATCCGCGGCATGCGTTGGAAGACCCCGTTGATGGGCAGCATCCTCGACTTCATCACCTCTTCTTGCAGTTCGGAAGTGACTTGACCGAACCGGTTGATGCCTTCGAGAAGATCGTCCAGTTGCTCGTCCTGCGAGTAGCGACCCTTCACGGCTGAGACAAGTGTCGTCAGTTGGGTTCGATCCGTCACCAGTTCGCCTACCAGATTGAGCAGCTTGTCCAGGCGCCCCACGTCGACTCGAACCGTCGTCGATGCGACGGCGCCGGAAGCTGGAGCGGAGGAAGTTGCGACAGGAGCAGGGGCAACTTGAGCCGATGCGGCCGTTGGCGCGGGGGTGGCGGCTGGGGCGACTGGTTCGACGGACTGCCCTTCGACGATCTCGGCCGACGACACATCGAGAAGCTGGCTCAAGGCGTCTTCAATCTGCGCCCTGCTCTTCTCGGTCTCCAGCACGACATCGAATTCGAGCTCGAATCGCTCTTCTTCCAGGTCGGCGAGCGATGGCCGCGTCGACAGCACGCTGCCCAGGCTCTGCAAGGTCCCGAGGATGAGCGTCACTCGAATGCCCTTCATTGGGCAGTTCTCCGACAGGCGGATCCTCACGGTCACGCCACCGCCGACGGCCATCTGAGGTGTCGCGGGCGCAGGCCCGGGCTCGTGCGCAGGCGGAGGATCTCCCGTGCCGCCTGACTGCTGAAAATGCTCCAGGTCCTTGACGATCTGCGCGAGCTTCGCGGTGTCGACCTCGCCTTCCTCACCCCTTGCCGCAACGGTCGCCATGATAGCCTTGAGCATGTCGAGTGACTCGAGCAGAACGTCGATGACTTCGCTCGTAAGCTGCATCTCGTGTCCGCGCAGGCTATCCAGCACATTCTCCATCTTGTGAGTGAGGTCGCCGATAGCGGTAAAGCCCATCGCCTTGCTCGAGCCCTTCAGGGTATGCGCGGCCCGGAACAGGACTTGAAGTTCGCCATCCGGGTCCGTCGATCTCTCGAGGCCGATCACGTGGTTTTCGAAGAGCTCGAGTTGCTCCTGGGCTTCATCCAGGAACACCCCTAGGTACTGGGACATTTCAGAGTTGGACATGTTAACTAGCTCTCAGGCCTGAAGACGGCTCACTTACGGCATCCGTGATCGCGGCCGCGATTTGGCCAAGGGGTACCGACACCGTTGCCGCGCCCAGATCGACGGCAGCTTTCGGCATGCCGTACACAACGCATGTGGACTCACTTTCGGCGATCGTGAATCCGCCGCTGTCTCGAATCGCCTTGAGTCCCAACGCACCGTCAGAACCCATACCCGTCAAGAGGACGCCCACCATGCTCGGTCCGTAAGTGCGGACCAGAGAGGCGAGGGTGACGTCGATCGCCGGCCTCACACCATGAACGACCGGTCCATCGTTGATCGACGCCCGCCCCGATCCGTCGAACTCGAGATGATGGCCCCCGGGGGCGACCAGGACCTGCCCCGGCGTCAAGCGGTCTCCGGGGGCAGCTTCCTTGACCGACAGCGCCGAAGACTGATTCAAGCGCTCCGCGAGCGTCGCCGTGAATGCCGGCGGCATGTGTTGCACGACGACAATCGGAATCATCAGATTTCCGGGCAGGGCGGGTATCACGGCTTGAAGGGCACGGGGCCCCCCCGTCGACGAACCAATGAGGACGAGCGACCTACGAAGCCCTCGCGACGCAGCCAAGGGCTTCACGGCAGCGCTTATGGTGGCGGGAACCACTTTCACCTGAGCCGCCGTTCTCACCTTGGCCACGATCTCGGCGCCGACTTCCCGGATATTCAGGGATATCGCCCCGGAGGGCTTGGCCACAAAGTCCACTGCGCCTTGTTCCAGGCACCGCAGGGTCGTGACAGCGCCGGCCTGGGTCAAAGAGCTGAGCATTACGACCGGGATATGGAGCTTCTCCGTGATTTCCTTGAGGGCGGTAATGCCGTCCATGCCGGGCATCTCGACGTCGAGCGTGATTACGTCGGGTCTGAGACTGGCCGCCTTCTCGATGGCCTCGTGCCCATCCCGTGCCTGCCCGAGGACGACGAGGCCGCCCTCGATTAGGATCTGAGTGACGACCTTGCGCATGAACGCTGAGTCGTCCACAACCAAGACGGAAATCGCGCTACGCATTCTCGGTTCTTAGGCTGCCAGGCTCGCCAAGTCAGCTTCGCTCAAGCTGCCGGTGAGAAGCTTGTAGACGTCCAGAATGAGAATCAGCCTTTGCTCGTCGACGCCATCGTCGCCCCGGGAGGTCGACCTGCCAATGCCGGTGATGCAATCCGCCGCCACCGAAGAGAGCAGTACGGATGGAGGCTCGACCTCCGATTCCGGGAGCCGCACGACCTCGGAGATGGCATCGACGATCAGCCCGGCGGCCACGCCGCCGACATTGACGATCACGATCCTTGTTTTGGGATGCGATTCGGCGGGAAGGTCAAACCGGAGCCGCATATCGATGACGGGCAGAATCTGGCCTCTCAGGTTCATCACACCTTTAACGTACTCCGGTGTTTTCGGGACCGCGGTGATGCTCTGCGGCATCAAGACGGTGTGAATGCATGCGATGTCGATGCCGTAGATCTCGTCACCGAGTTCAAGTGCGACAAGTTGCCGCTCGGAGGACTTGCTGGATTCCCCTTCAGGCGATTTGGCTGTTGGTTTCATGGTCTAGTTCCAATGGGTCGCTGTGGTCACGCTGCCTTGCTCAAGCAGAGGTAAGGCTGCTCATCGGATTTCGCCGAGTCGAGTCGGAAAGAATCGACGATCTCGGTCAGTTGCTGGGCCAGGTTCTGCAGTTCGTCAGAAGAGGCAACGAGGCCGGCAACCGCGGCGGACTGCTGGCCAGCGGCGCCCGCGACCGTCTCAACCGATGCCGAGACCTCCTCCGCGGATGCCGAGAGCTCCTCTGCGGCCGCGCTTGACTGCTCGACGACAGCGGCCACTTCTGTGATCGACCTTGCCACTTCCTGGGAAGCGTTGGCCATCTCTTGGGTCGCCTCGCGAATGCCCTCCACCCGCTGGTTGACGGCTTGGACCACATCCTGGATCTTCTGGAAGGCGAACTGGGTGCCTTCGGCGACTTTCGTCTGGGACTCCACTTCCTTCGTGCCTGCCTCCATCGCGGAAACGGCCCGGCTCGTCTGAGTCTGGATTTCGGCGATCAGGCCGCCGATCTCCCGGGTTGCCGCTCCGGATCGTTCGGCGAGCTTTCTCACTTCGTCGGCGACGACCGCGAATCCTCTTCCCGCTTCCCCGGCTCGTGCGGCCTCGATCGCCGCATTCAGTGCGAGCAGGTTGGTCTGTTCGGCGATTTCGTTGATCGTCTGAACAATCATGCCGATCTTCTGGCTGGATTCGCCCAAGGTGTGGATGACGCTTGCGGATTGGCTCACGGTGTCTCGTATCGCCTGCATCCCTTTCATCGACTCGGCGATGACGGTTGTGCCCTCGGTGGCGGCGCTTCCTGCCTCGCCGGCGGCTTCGGCCGCCGACTGGGCATCGTCCGCGACTTCTCGCACGGCATCCACCAGTTTCTGAACGTTCATCGTGCTTAGCGAAAGGGCTTGCGCCTGAGACGCGCTTCCCGAGGCGACCTCGGAAGCACCTTGCGCGGCCTGGCCCGAAGCGCTCGAGATCTCCTGCATCGACGCGCTCACTTCTTGGGCGGCTGCCTCGACTTGCTGAGAGGTGCTTGTCAGGCTATTCGCCGCGCTCGAAACCTCGTTAGAAGCACGTTTGATCTGCAAGACGAGGTCGGTCAGCTTCAAGCGGCTTTCATTGTAGTTAGTGGCGGCGAGCTTGGCGGTCTCGAGCAGGCCGTTGTATATCTGGGTGAGCTGCCCGAGTTCGTCCTTTGAGTTCACTTCCAGAGGAGTCATCGATGGCACGAACTCGACCGTGAGGTCGCCTCTCGCCAGGGCGCCGATCCCCTCGGCCAGATGCGCCATCCCACGCTCGGACATGGTCTTCAACTGGGCCTGCAGAATCCGGATCGGCCCGATGATCTGGCGCGTGATGCTCACGCCGAACAAGAGGCTCGCCAGGATGGCCAAGATGACAACGCCGACGAGAATGACTTCGGAGACCCGAAACGTCCCGTCCATCTCTTTCACGTAGCCTGCCGCCGCCCGATTGTTGTACTTCGTGATGACCTGCCCCTGATCGACCAGCTTCGCGCAAACCGTGAGGACCTCTCCGTTCATCGCCTTCTGAAGACCCTCGGCGTCGCCGGATTTCGCCAGGCTCTCGATCTGCGCGGATAGATCTTTGTAGCGGGTCCAGAGCTTCGTATAGGCTTCCGTATTCGTTCGATCTTCCGCCGTCACGATCGTCTTCTCGTAGTCCGATAGGTACTTGTCGCTCAAGTCTCGCTGCTCGCCGATCTTGCCGGCGATCGTCGCGAACTTCGCCTGTGGGTCGAACGCGTAATGGAGTTGCCACTCGCGCATTCGGATGGCCGCAGTATTGAATGCATCGCAGGCCTCGAGGCCGTCGACGGCGTCTCCAACCATGGCCGACGCCACACCGTGCATCTTCGAAATGCCGAGGCCGCCCGTGAGGGCGACGACCAAGAGAAAGGCACCGCAGACGATAAACCCTACGGCGAGTTTCGCCCCAACCTTCAAATCCTTGACAAAGTTCATTGTTCTATCGATCCCCCACTTACCATCTGGAGCTAGGCGGCTTGAGTTCTCTCCTGCGCTTGAACCAGACCGACCGTCATCGTGAATTCGCCCAGTTCGAGAATGATCGGGACGACGAGCGCGGGGACGCTCAGGGTGTCAATCTCGACGTCTTGGCCCCGGATGATCGTCGGGGGCGTAACGTCGCACACGAGTCCAATCTCTGAAAGATGGAGCAGACCGTTCCCACCGATCATGTTCGCGAGCTCGGCGATCGCGCTCGCGGCGAGAGAGTCGAAGATCTTGACCGGCCTACCGATCATGGTCGAGGCGATTCGATCCGCCGTCTGAAGCGACATCCCGATGATGATGTGGCCGGTAACCTGGCCCGTAACTCCGATGGTCACGTTGACCTGGTGGCTCGTGGTGCCGTGCGCCTGCACTCCGAGAGAGCCTCGTTTCGGGGTCTCTCCCAGCATGCTCTCCAAAACCCAGAATGCGGACGTAATAAACGGATTTACCAATTCCTGCTTCATGCTGCCTTCCCGCTGCCAATCTGAGCTTTAACGCCTTCCAAGACCCGAGATTTCTCGAATGGCTTCACAATGTAGTCCCGCGCACCTGCTTGGATTGCTTCGATGACCATCGTCTTCTGACCGAGGGCGCTACAGACGATAATTCGCGCCTCGGGATCGCCGGCTCTGATGTGCTTGATCGCAGTGATTCCGTCCATCACTGGCATGGTCAGATCCATCAGAACAAGATCTGGCGTGTATGCCTTGTAGGCGTCGACCGCTTCTTGACCGTTCGCGGCCTCATAGACCGCATACCCTTCGACAATCAAGATGTTCTTGAGCATGTTTCTCATGAACATGGCATCGTCGCTTACTAGTATTCTCTTCGACATTAGTTCACTAGTCTTCCTTCCTTAGAATTCGGCCTTCAAACGCGCCAGACAAGAGGTCTAAGCTCTCGACCATGCGGGCGCATCTGGGCATTACCCCCCGCAAGCCACCGGCTCGACGCCGAC